>JBKJOA010000176.1:0-2530 GCA_046593365.1 Limisphaerales bacterium | reverse complement strand
TTCCTCCTGGTGATGTTGTTCGCCGCATTCCGGTTGAAAAAAAGCTGGCAGGAAAATGCGCCATCCCTTCGTCAAGTTTGGTTTCAAAAAACTTTTTGCACCCCGCGATTTTGGCTCGATAGATTTCAGCGCCGCAACCAGGAACGATTGTCGCGCAATCCCGTCGGCTGGCTGCAACAATATTCCTGGAGCGCGCGCCTGAGCAAATGGGGTTGGTGTTTCGCCATCATTGCTTTCATTTCCTGGTTGATCGGGACCGACTTCACCTTGCTTCACCAGGGCTGCACGTTGCTCAAGAACGGCATGCTCGTCAGCATTGCGTTCAGCGCGGTCGGGAGTTTTCAGCGAGAGAAGCAAAACGGCGCGCTGGAACTGTTACTCGTCACGCCACTGCGCGAGAACCAGATCATCTGGGGCCGACTCTGGGGAATCTGGGGACAATTTCTTCCTGCATTTTTTATCCTCCTCCTGAGCGTCGTACTCGCCCCTAATCGCTATTATGGAAATTTTGGAGCGGATCGACCGGAGTTTGAAATATTTCCTACCGTTCGCGATTTCATTGTTGTCCCAATCGTCGGACTTTACTTTGCCTTGAGAGTTAAAAATTTCCTGGGCGCATGGTTTCTCACCTGCTTGTTGACCCTTTTTCTTCCCGCTTTTCTTCTCCCGACAACTTTTGAACTGCTTGGTTTCGGAGACGCGGGCTTCTACTCGCCAGCGGCGAACTCAATACGCGGTTTCCAAACGTTGTTGCTCGTCACATTTGGAGTGCAGGCGGCGTCCCGTTTGTATAGCCGATTGAAAACGCGAAACTTTATCTTCGTCACCGGATGATTGAATCACCATGACGCTGCTTCCCATCGTTGAACGAGAACTTCGCGTCGCCGCGCGGAACAAAATCACACATCGCATCCGCATCTACACGGCCCTCGTTGGAATCATTGTCACCTGCGTCTTTCTCACAATGGAATCCAGGGCGGGATCGGGTTTCAATTTGGGTTCCTACCTCTTCATCGCTTTGGGTTGGCTCAGCTTTATTTTCGTTTCCTTCGCCGGAATTATTTTAACCTCGGATTCCGTCAGCGAAGAACGTCGTGAAGGAACCTTGGGACTCTTGTTTCTCACCGATTTGCGCGGCTATGATGTTGTCCTCGGCAAGCTCATGTCCGGTTCCCTGCAATCCTTCTATGGACTGCTCGCCATTTTTCCTGTACTCGCCTTGCCCTTGCTCATGGGTGGCGTGACCGGCGCCGATTTCTGGCGCATGCAACTCGTTTTGATCAACGGACTGTTCTTCTCGCTCGCTCTGGGAATGTTTGTGTCGTCGGTCAACCACGATTCACAAAAAGCGCTTCACGCCACCTTTCTTTTACTGGCGCTCGTTCTAGTTGGATTTCCGCTGCTGGACCCTTTTTACCATTGGACTTCGATGGACAGGCTCTTTCTCGCGGCGGCAAGTCCAGGAACCAGTTTTGCCATGACCATGACAAAAAAATACAAAGATTTTTGGGCTTGCCTCGCCATCTCCAATGCTTTGGCCTGGAGTTTTCTGGCGCTCGCCAGTTACTACACGCCTCGTCTTTGGCAACAGAAAACTTCTGGAGCAAAAACCGAAACGCGCTCCTACAACCTTCGCTTTGGTTCACCGGAACGGCGCAAAAAAATTCGCGCCCGGCTCATGGAGCTGAACCCCGTCTGCTGGTTGAGTGCGCGAAAACCGTGGCAAGGTTTCATCTTCCAACTGATGCTTTTGATTAGTGTCGGTATAATCGTTGCGGACTTCCTCATGGATCGGTCAAAAAGTACTCATTTCATGAATCAGGGCGGTCGCGGTTTTCTTATGTTAGTCCTGCAAATCTGGATGGCATCGCAAGCCGGCAAATTCTTCGTCGAAGGTCACCGCAACGGAGCTTTGGAACTGCTTCTTTGCACGCCTCTAACCGTAAAAAAAATAATTCAGGGCCAATGGCTTGCGCTCATGCGCCTGTTTTTTTGGCCGGTTATTTTGATGGTTGTATTGCAAGTGCTCGGTAGCGTGCTGGAGATGAAGGATATGGCAGCGATGAAGAACTCTTTCAATTCGATGCCCCTTCTCGCCTTCAATCTCGTCAACGGACTGATCCATTTAATTGTCGGCCTTATCACCTACGGATGGGTTGCGATGTGGTTGGGCCTCGTCACTCGAAAAGCCAACGTGGCCGTCATGAAAACCTTCCTCTTCGTCATGGTAATTCCCGGGTTTGCCACTATTCTGTTGCAACTTCTCCAAATTTTTCCGGTGCGAGCCTTGTCGCAAACCGTGGTTGGCCTTCCCATCATGACTTTAGTTACAGGCCTTTTATGGTTGGGTAAAGACATCGCGTTCATTCTCTGGTCCAGGCGCAATCTGTATGAGCGCCTGCGCGAAATCGCCTCCGGCGGAGCCATCGTGAGAAAGCCTGCGAATATTCTTCCGCCAGCCAATGTGCCTCCTGTAATTGTGAGCGCGGCATAAAATGACTTTTCTTCCCATCGTTGATCGAGAATTGCG
>JBKJOA010000069.1:0-3441 GCA_046593365.1 Limisphaerales bacterium | reverse complement strand
GATTTTATATCTGATTTCGTATCGCGATTTGGAAGATGCCATTGCCGCGCATAATTCCGTTCCGCAAGGACTCAGCTCCGCGATTTTCACAAATGAGCTGCGCGAAGCAGAATTATTTTTGTCGAGTCGCGGCAGCGATTGTGGCATTGCGAACGTGAACATCGGCACGAGCGGCGCGGAAATCGGCGGCGCATTTGGCGGCGAAAAAGAAACGGGCGGTGGACGCGAGAGCGGCAGCGATTCATGGAAAAATTATATGCGGCGCCAAACGGTCACGATCAATTACTCGAAAGAGTTGCCGCTGGCGCAGGGAATCAAGTTTGGTGGAAGCGTCACGGCTTAGCCTAAACGCCATCTTGCCCCATTGGAGAAAATGGGTATCGTGACGCCATGATCGAATCAACCGCAACAAACATGGCCCAACACTTTTCTGAATTGCTCGCCAAAGTTGAACATGGCGAAACCATTCGGATTCACAAGCAGGGTCGGACTGTTGCACGGATGGTTCCGGATTGTGATTTCATACCGGGACAACAGGCGGCGGATTTGTTTAAAGGGCATCGCCCTGACGCCGAAACTGCAAATGCTATAGCGAGCGAACTCAAGAAGCTTGATCGGGAATTCGAAAATGCCTTGGATCATTGATACGGATGTTTTCATTGAAGGCGAGCGCGGCAACCTTGCCTTCATTCCCTGGCTTCAAAGCGCGGATGGAGTGGCGACGGTGGATGTCGTTCGAGGTGAGTTTTTAATTGGCGCGCATTCCGTACCCGATGCAGGAATGCGTCAAAGAGGCCTTCAGTTTTTCTCTGAAAGAATTGCTGGCTTACCTTCCTTTTCCTCAGAACAGGCTGATTACACCAAAGCCGCTGCATTAGCTGGAGACGCTCGCCGCACGGGCAAGGGCAAACCCGGGTTGATTGACGGATTGATTGCCGTGATTGCGATTCGCACGGGCGCAACCGTTGCGACGCGGAACACTAAAGATTTCGACGCGATGGGTTGCCCATGCGCCAACCCGCTTGAGGAATTTTCGCGTTAAGACTTTAAGCAATCTATTTAGCGTGGCTCTCTTAATTCCTCATTTGCATTCTGTTGGTTGGGTCCACTAACTCTCGCCCAATGTTCGCCGCAATTCTCACCACAATTCTCTGGTCCATCTCGGTCGTTTGCGCTCATCGTTCGGCCAAAATGCTCGGCGGCAGTGAAGCTAATTTCTGGCGGCTTTCTTTCGCGACTTTTTTCCTCGCCATCTGGGCTTATAGCTTCGGCCAAAAACTTGAAGGCGATTCTTTGCCAATCTTTTTGTGGAGCGGTATCATCGGACTGGGCGTCGGCGATGTCGCGCTGTTCCAGGCGCTGCCGCGGCTCGGCTCGCGCGTCACGATTTTGATCATTCAATGTCTTTCCGCGCCCTTCGCCGCGATCATCGAATGGCTTTGGCTCGGCACAAAACTCACCGGCACACAAATGCTTTTTGGCACAATTATTTTAGGCGGCGTTTTGCTCGCGCTCACTCCATCGGAACACTTAAAACTGTCGCGCCGCCAAATTATCACCGGAACTTTGTTTGGGATTCTCGCTGCGCTCGGAAATGCGGCGGGCGCGGTGTTGACACGAAAAGGTTACGCCGTGGCAAGTGCGGCAAACCAATCCATCGACGGCGCAACCGCAGCCTTTCAACGGCTAATCGGCGGATTACTTGTTGCGGGGATTTGGTTGTTGATTGTTAAACAACAAACCCGGACCGCGCCAAAATTTGCGTCACTCAAAGAAAAATGGCGGAAAGCGTGGCCGTGGGTTTTGGCCAATGCGTTTGCCGGACAAACCCTGGGCGTGACTTGTTATCAGCTTGCCCTCAAACACGCGCCGACCGGAATCGTCCTGCCCATCATCGCCACCACGCCGTTGGTGATAATTCCTTTCGCCCGTTTCATGGAAGACGAAAAACCGACCGCAAAATCAATCGTGGGCGGCGTGATTGCCGTTCTCGGGGTGATCGGTTTAGTATTGGCGAAATAATTTTCCAATGAAACAAAGTCTTGAACTCAACAAAGTCGTTTTGCTCGGCAGAACCCTGGAAGAATATTTCCGTTACTTTGACTTGAACGAGCAAACGCTTTGCGGGAAAAAGATTTTAGACATCGCGGGCGGCGTGAGTTCGTTTTGCGCCGAAGCCAACGCGAAAGGTTTCACCGTTAAGTCATTTGACCCGATTTACGAATTGTCACCGGAAGAAATCAAAGAGCGCTGTGAGCCGGATCTGGAATTCGTATTGGGCGAAATCGGCAAAGTCGCCGCTTACAAATGGGATTTTTACAAAACACCGGAAAGATTGCGGGCTTTTCGCGAGCGAGCGTATCGTTCCTTTCTGCCTGATTTCACCAAACAAAAAGGGGAACGCTACATTTTCGGAAAACTTCCGCACACTCCATTTTGTGACGGCCAGTTTGATCTGACGCTCGTTTCGTATTTTCTTTTCGTTTACGAGGATCATTTTGATTACGAATTTCACAAACAATCGCTCGCGGAAATTTTGCGAATCACTTCCGGAGAAACGCGGATTTATCCAGTGGTCAATTTTAAAGCGGAACGTTCACAATGGATCGAACGGATCAAAAATGATTCTGCTTTTGCAAACTTCAGCTTTGAAGAGAGGACCACCGATTTTGAATTTCTTAAAAACTCAAATTCATTTCTGAGCATCCGGAAAAAATCTGCATCGCACTAAAACACTTGGAGAAAGGGACAAACACAGTGACACGAAGAGTTTCGGAAAGGGCGCGGAGTCGGATTTTGTGTCTGTTAAATCAGACATTCGGTTGAGGCTGTGCCGCGCGGCGCCGCTGTGATAAAACAACATCATGAGCTTTTACGATAAGTTAAAATTTACTGCGGACGGTTTGATTCCCGCCATCGTCCAGGAACAATCCACTGGCCGCGTGTTGATGATGGCGTGGATGAACCGCGCTTCGCTTGAGAAAACCATCGAGACGGGCAGGACGTATTTTTGGAGTCGTTCGCGCCAGAAATTCTGGATGAAGGGCGAGGAAAGTGGTCACACTCAAATCGTGAAAGAGGTCGCGTTCGATTGCGACGGCGACACGTTATTGATTCAAGTCGAGCAAAACGGCGCGGCTTGTCATGAAGGTTACAAATCGTGTTTCTTTCGTTCGGTTGAAGGCAACGGCAGCGCGTTTAAGACAACGGAACCGCAACTCAAGCCGCCCGGAGATATTTACGGGAAAAAATGAAAACGATAGCCGCGAAGGAACGCAGGGAACGCAAAGGACCGGCCAGAAAGAGTTTCCTTGCGTGGCTTCGGGGCTAAGAAAGATGCATGGAAGACGCCGTCCCATTTGCCGGTCGCGAATATTTTATTTTGCTCGCGCTGCTTTTATTTTCGCGCGGCTCAGATTTTTTGAGCACCTGGGTCGCGAC
>JBKJOA010000429.1:0-4530 GCA_046593365.1 Limisphaerales bacterium | reverse complement strand
GCCGGGCTGGAAGCCACGGCTCTACGTCAGGCAGGATGCCTGACGCTACACGCATGAACTGGATTCTCCTCCAAAACAGTTTGCTCGTGAGCGGATTGACGACTCTGTTTTCAGTCCTGCTCGGCATTTTTTCCGCGCTCTGGCTCACAGGATTGGAAAAGCGATGGAGAAAAATCTTTTTAACTTTCGCCATTCTCACGCTCGCATTGCCCGCGTTTCTCGTGACCAATTGCTGGCTCGATTTGCTTGGACTCACCGGAATTTGGCGAAGCTGGCAGCCGCTGAACATTTTTTCACTCGGCGGCGCCATTTGGATTTTATCGCTGATGAATTGGCCGATCACTCTGTTCTTTGTGCTCGCGTCATGGCGGCGACTTGAACAATCGCAACTTGAAATCGATCCGTTGCTCACTGGAAATTCATTGATAAAACTGCTGCTCATTCCCACCGCGAGAACCGCCATCGTCCAAGCCGCTCTGCTGACGTTTGTCCTCGTGTTGAACAATTTTGCTGTCCCGGCCATTTTGCAGGTAAAGGTTTTTCCAGCGGAAGTCTGGGTGAATTTCAACACGACTTTTGATTATCGTTCCGCGCTGCAATTGTGTTGGCCGATGATTCTTGCGCCATTGCTTTTGCTTTTCATTTTTCGCGAGCGAAAGCTTTTTTGGACAACAAAAAGAAATGAAATCTCCGCGAAACACTTTCGCAGACAACTCGGACAACGCTGGTTTGTTTTTGGCGGCATCTGTTGCGCCGTTGCAATTTTCCTTTCCGCGATTCTTCTCGTGTCGCGACTTCTGCTGGCACGCGCAACATGGACAAATTTTCTGCCAGCGTTGGAGGCGGGCAAAGGCGCGTTGTCGCAATCGGTTTTCTTGGCGGCGCTCACCGCGAGTGTGATCGTTATTTTCTCTTTGCTCAGTTGGCGGTGGCCGCTTGGAATAGTTTCATGGATTTCATTTCTGATTCCCGGCGTGTTACTTGGAATTTCCCTGATCTGGCTTTTGAATCGCGGTCCGCTCGTCGCGTTTTATCAAAGCATTGGAATTGTCATTCTCGCGTTTGCGCTCCGCTATCTCGCGCCCGGTTGGAATATCGTCGCGCATGCATTGCGCACGACAGATCGCAATTTATCCGACGCCGCCCGGTTGGAGGGCGCAAACGGCTGGCAACTTTTTCGTCACGTTCAGTTTCCGCAAATTATCCCGCAACTCTGCGTCGCGTGGTATGTCAGTTATCTGTTTTGTCTTTGGGATGTCGAAACGCTCGTGTTGATTGTGCCGCCGGGAAGCGAAACGATTGCGCTACGTGTTTTCAATCTGTTGCATTACGGGCACAACAGCCAGGTGAACGCGCTCTGTGTTTTGCTGCTGGTTTTGGCAATTTTGCCGCTCACCTTTTTTTTCGTAGCAGCCAACGTGAGGAGGCTCATTTCAAAACTGGAAATTAGAGCCTACTCACGTCCGCTGCTACAAGTGGTTCTAGTGGCACCGCTCTTGATGCTGGCAGGTTGCTCCGATTCCAAAACAGATCAAAATGAAAATTCTATTCGCAGCAAAATTTTCAGCCGCGTTGAAATCATCGGCTCGCGTGGAACGGGCGCGGGGCAATTTAATAAACCGCGCTCGCTCGCGCTGGATAAGGATGACAACCTGTTCGTCGTGGACATGACTGGCCGCGTGCAAAAATTTTCTTCGAACGGAGTTTTTGTGGCGAGCTGGCAAATGCCGCAAACCGATTTGGGAAAGCCGAAGGGAATGTGCCGCGACATCGATAAAAACATCGTGGTAGTGGAGCCGCACTATTCGCGGGTGAATCATTTTTCCAGCGATGGCAAATTGCTTTCGCAATGGGGTATTCATGGAACGAACGAAGGCCAGCTTGCTTTCCCACGCGGTATCGCGGTGAATTCGCGCGGTGAAATGTTCGTGAGCGAATACGGCTTGACCGAGCGGGTGCAGCGATTTTCTAACCGGGGTGAAAAGTTCTTAAACTCGATTGGCAAGCCGGGCGACGGGGAAGGGGAGTTCAATCGTGCGGAAGGTTTGGGAATTGATTCCAAAGATCAGATTTATATCGCAGATTCGTGCAATCATCGCGTCCAGGTTTTTTCGCCGGAGGGAAAATTTTTGAACAGCTTCGGAAAAGCTGGCACGAGTGTCGGCGAGATGAGTTATCCATACGATGTGCGGGTCGATTCTTCAGGCTTGAGATTCGTCTGTGAATTCGGGAACAGCCGCATCCAAATTTTTGATGCAAACAATCAGCCGCTGGAAATTTTAGGCGAAGCGGGTGCCGCGCCGGGGCAATTTGCGAATCCGTGGAGCATCGATTTGGATTCTCAAGGAAATTTGTATGTGGCGGATGCGTCGAACCATCGTGTGCAAAAATTTTTCCGGAAGAAGGCAGAAGCCAGAAAAGCGAAGCCAGAATCAGAAATGGCGTGCGCACTTCCGTGTTTCACACTCCGCAATTCGAGTTTGAAATGAACTTCCAATTTACCAATCCACTTTATTTGCTGCTGCTCGCGCCGGGGTTGGCCTGGGTGATCTGGCTCGCTTGGAAATCGGATGTGCAAATCAGCGCTTGGCGGCGTTGGACTGCATTTATTTTGAGAGCATTGATCGTGTTTGCACTGGTCCTGGCCATGGCGGGTCTGCAATGGCGCAAGCCGCTCGAAGGGATGAACGTTTTCTTTTTGCTGGATCGCTCCGACAGCGTTCCTTCTTCGCAACAAGAAGCGGCCCGTGATTTGGTGAACAAATTTTCCGCGCAAAAAAAAGCCGTTGATAAAGCGGGTGTGCTCGTGTTTGGAACCGATGCAGGAATTGAATCCACGCCGAATGCCGCCGTAAATTTACAGAAAATTCAGGCCATTGTGGGAACGGAGCGCACCGATATTTCCGGAGCAATTCGTCTTGGCACAGCGGCATTTCCTGAAACGGGGCAGAAGCGCCTTGTTCTTTTTTCTGATGGGAACGAAAACATCGGTGACGCGAGCGCCGCGCTGTTATCCGCAAAATCTCTTGGGGTTACGCTCGATATTGTGCCTCTTGGAATCTCACGCGCCAACGACGTTGCGGTGCAAAAACTTGTTTTGCCCAGCAATGTGAAAAAAAGCCAGGCATTCGAAGTGAAGATTTTTGCGCAATCAGATCAAGCGCAAACGGCGAGCGTTCGGCTTTATCGAAACGAACAATTTTTGGGGGAACAGAAGGTGGAACTCGCCGCAGGAAAAAATCTTTTTACTTTTCCGCAAACACTGAGCGAACCCGGTTTCTACAGTTACAATGTGCAACTCGAAGCGCCGGGCGACTTGCTTCCGCAGAATAATCGCGCGAGCAGTTTCGTTCATGTGCGCGGGAATCCTCGCGTGCTCATTGTGTCCAGCGAGCCTAAGCAAGATGCCCCCCTGGTTTCTGCGCTGCAATCGGCTCGGCTCGAAGTGAAAATTGTTGGGGTGACGGGATTTCCGCCCACGCTGGCTGAACTGCAAAGCTACGACACAATTTTTCTCAGCAATGTTTCTGCGGGCGACCTCGGCACCGATTTGATGAAACTTCTCGAAAGCGCCGTGCGCGATTTCGGTGTCGGCCTGGTTTGCGTCGGAGGCGATCAAACTTACGCGGCTGGGAGTTATCGTGGGACACCGCTCGAAGCGACGTTGCCGGTCGAAATGGAATTAAATAGTAAAAAAGTTTTGCCAAGCGGCGCCCTGGTCTTGGTGGTCCATGCAACCGAATTTCCGAATGGCAATCAATGGGCGCGCGACATTGCCTTTGCTGCGCTGGATTCGCTGGGGCCGCAGGACGAAATGGGAATTGTTTTTTGGGACGGCGGCCAGAATAACAAGTGGCTTTTCCCACTGGCAAAAGTGGGCAATAAAAAGGAAATGGGCCGACAAATCACCGGGATGAATCCTGGGGACATGGGTGATTTTCAGGGGCCAATGGTGATGGCGCATGATGCGTTGAAGAAATCAACGGCCAATTTAAAACATATGGTTGTTTTCAGCGATGGAGATCCAGCAGCGCCAAAACAAGAACTCGTGCAGGCAATCGTCGGCGACAAAATCACGATCAGCACCGTCATGATTGGCGGGCATGTTTCGCCGGAAACGATGACGTGGATGGCCGACCAGGGACGCGGACGTTTTTATGACGTTCGTTCTCCCGGTGAATTGCCCCAGATTTTTATCAAGGAAGCGGCCGTGATTTTAAAGTCTGCGATTTTCGAGGAGCCGTTCAAGCCGCAACTCGCCAGTTCCAGTGAATTGCTGCGCGGCATTGGTGCCGCTGAATATCCGCTATTGCGCGGTTACGTTTGCACAACGCCGAAAGCGCGTGCGGAAATTCCACTCGTCACAGACAAAGGCGACCCGCTGCTCGCTCATTGGCAATACGGTTTGGGTCGGGCGGTCGCGTTCACTTCCGATGCGAAAGCGAAGTGGGCAACCGATTGGCTCGGTTGGAATAAATATCAACAGTTTTGGTCGCAAGTGGCGCAATGGAGTTTGCGTCGGATCGAGAA
>JBKJOA010000242.1:0-11616 GCA_046593365.1 Limisphaerales bacterium | reverse complement strand
GGTTCGTTGCCGGAAGGCAAGCTTGAGCAATTGCAAAAGATTGCGGAGCGACGCGGTGTGCCGTTCGAGTGGGCGAACTTGATGGATGGTTTGCAAGCCGAGCGCGACCAGAACATCACCATCGACACCGCGCAGATTTGGTTTCAAACCCAGAAAAGGCAATACGTCATCATCGACGCGCCCGGTCACAAGGAGTTTTTGAAAAACATGATCACCGGCGCGGCCAATGCCGAGGCCGCGTTGCTGTTGATCGATGCGGGCGAAGGCGTGCAGGAACAATCGCGGCGGCATGGTTATCTTCTGAACCTGCTGGGTATCCGTCAGGTCGCAGTGCTCGTCAACAAGATGGACCTTGTTGATTATTCTCAGGAACGCTTTGATCAAATTGAAAAAGAGTATCGCGTTTTTTTGCAAAGCCTCGGCCTTGCGCCTAAAATTTTTATCCCGATTGCGGCCAAGCACGGCGACAACATCGCCAAGTTCAGCACAAATATGTTGTGGTGGAAGAAAGCGACCGTGTTGCAAACCCTCGATGAGTTCCACGTCACCGATCTTCCACTGAACCAACCTCTGCGCTTTCCGATTCAAGATGTTTATCGCTTTGATGAACGACGCATTCTCGGAGGACGAATCGAATCCGGCTCAATCAAAGTCGGTGATAAATTAATTTTTGCTCCGACAAATAAAACCAGCACGGTCAAAACCATTGAGCGATGGAGCGCGCCGACAAGCGACACCGCCAGCGCGGGAGAATCCATCGGCGTCACCCTCACGGAACAGATTTTTGTGGAGCGCGGAGCGGTCGCGGCGTTGGAGACAGCACCGCCGTATGAACTGACGCGTTTCAAAGCGCGATTGTTTTGGCTGGGGCGAGAACCGTTTCGCAAAGGACGCAGCTACAAATTGAAACTCGCCACGCAGGAAGTCGATTGTGAGATAGATGACATTTCAAAAATCATCGACGCTTCGACGCTCGACACCGTGCATCGCGAAGGAAAGGAACTGCGGGTGGGTCGCCATGAAGTTGCGGAGCTGACTTTGAAAACCAAACGTCCGATTGCCTTCGACGCGCATTCGGAGATAGTGGCGACGGGACGTTTTGTGATCGTGGATGGTTTTGAAGTTTCAGGCGGCGGCATTGTTGCGGAAGATAATTATCCACGCCGCTCCTCGGATTCGCTGCACAAGAGCGATAATATTTATTGGAGCCACGGGAAAGTCACCGCGACTCAGCGTGCTTTGCGCAATGCCCACAGCGGTTGCGTGATTTGGCTGACGGGACTTTCTGGTTCGGGCAAGTCCACCATTTCCACGGAACTGGAGCGCGAACTTTTTAACCTCGGCAAACATGTTTATGTGCTCGACGGCGACAATGTTCGCCACGGACTTTGTTCCGACCTTGGGTTTTCGCCGGAAGATAGAAAAGAAAACATCCGCCGTGTTGGAGAAGTTGCCAAACTCATGGCCGATGCAGGAACCATTGTCATCACGGCGTTTATTTCGCCATACCGTTCTGACCGCGACCTCGTGCGCAAGATTTCGCCACCCGGACAATTCCTCGAAGTCTTCGTGAACGCGCCAATCGAAATTTGTGAACAGCGCGACCCAAAAGGGCTTTACGCAAAAGCGCGGGCGAATGAAATCAAAGAGTTCACTGGCATCTCTGCCCCTTACGAAATGCCGGAAAACGCCGAAGTGGAATTGCGCACGGATAAGTTGACCGTCGCTGAATCTGTAGCGCGAGTAATCGAATACCTCGACGTGAGGGATGCTGATACGATGGTTTCGATTTAAAAGCTGAGAAGAACGGCGAAACCTATTCCTCGGCTTCTTCCTTTTCTTCGCATTTTTCGGCGACGGCGCGCTTGCGTTTGCTTTTAAATTCTTTCTGCAATTTTTCCATCTCTGCTTCGGAAAGGTTTTCGAGATCAATCAATTGATTTCTGGCTCCTTTCACAGCGTGGATTAGTTCGTCGAGTTTCAAATGAATGGCCTTGGCGTCGCGGTTCTGCGTGTTTTGAATCAAGAACACCATCAAAAATGTGATGATCGTCGTCGCGGTATTAATGACCAATTGCCATGTGTCCGCGAAATGAAAAACCGGCCCCAATAGCGCCCAAATGATGATCAGCAATCCTGCACCGAGGAACGACCAAGGACTGCCGACGATGGCTGAAGTCTGGGTGGCAAATTTCCGAAACCGCTCGTTGGAGTTCTCATCCGCGTTGGGGGTTTTCTTGCCGTTTTTTTTCATAATCGTGTTTTCACCGAGCATTGCTTTTTGGAAAAAGAACTTTGTCCGGGGCGGCATTCAGGGCGGCCAATAACTGCCGGATCAAATTATTTTTAACGCGGCCCGCCATCTTAGGATCGACCAGATAACGCACGGTTGCCTCCAGCCAGGTGTTTTCGCTGACGCGAAAAAAAACTGAGGGGTGTTCCCTTACCTCCAAGTGGTCCACCGGCGTCTGGGAAAGCAATTCTCGGAATACGGAAACTTGTTTCTTCATGTTTTGGCCCAGTTCGTCCTCCGCGAGTTTTTGCATCGTATCCGAGACAAAATTCAGGTCACTTTCGTAAGCAATTTGAAATTTAATTTCGTTCCAAATGTAGGGAAAGAGCGGCCATGAATAATTCCACACCGGCGAATTCAACACCTTTGAGTTCGGGAATTTAATAATGCGTCCGCTGGGATGGTCCGTCGAAAGATGTTCGCCGCCGATCTCCCACAGCGTGGTGTCCAAATAGCTCACATCAATGACGTCGCCTTTAGCGTCGCCGATCCTGATCCGATCACCCACTCGATATGGATGGCGGGTCAAAATATAAATCCAGCCAATGAAACTGGAAATGGGCGTTTGCAGCGCGAAACCAAGAATCAATGAAATTAAGCCAAGCGAAACCACCGCCGAAGTCCAATCACTAAAGAGCATCGAGATGCCGATAAATAAAATGGCAAGGCCGGTGATGAGGTGGAGAATGCGGGTCAAATTGAACCGCGACACGGCACTGTGAACACGCGAGAGCAAATAAATTTCCACCAGTTTCATCGCGAACAAAACTGCGGCGATGAACACACCTCCCAAGACCGCGCGCTCGACCATTGAGCGATAAGAAAACTCTACTGAAAAAACTTTTAGCTTCAGGAGAAAATGGGCGGCAATGAAAATTCCCAGAACCAAAAAATACCCACCGGCAATTACCGTCCGCTTGGTTTCGTCCTCGGCTTTGACCTCCGGAGTTTTTTGATGCGCCGTCTCCTCCAGCGCTTCCTTGATCTCCGGTTGGTTCTTGATGGCTTCGACCTCAGGACTCTCTGGCGTGGAATTTATTTCCCCTTTTTCCATAAGCCTTAACGCTCCCGCATAACTTCGCTCGCCCTTTTGTCTTCGCGCAGGCCAAGAAAAACCGGATGGCGTAAATGTCCATCACGCGTCCATTCAGTGAAATTAATCTGGCAAACCAACTTCGGGTCAATCCAGGTGCAACGCTTCAGCTCCGCAGCGGTGACTCCCTGCCCATACCGTCTGCTTCGTTGTTCGGGAAGATTCACAAACGGACATTTATTCCGTTTAAGTTTTTGGAATTCTTTGTGCAGCGAAGTGAGCAGCGCTTGGTTGAATCCACTCCCAACTTTGGACGCGAAAACAAATTTTCCCTTCTCAAAATACCCAACGAGAATTGCGCCGAAAAAATCGCGCGAACCTTTCGGCGCAGTGTAACCGCCAATGACAAGTTCCTGTTGGTTGATCACTTTGATCTTCATCCACGAGCCACTGCGCAGGCCAGCTTCGTATTTTGAATCAAGACGCTTGGCGATAACTCCTTCCAGCCCGCGCTTGCGAATTTCAGCAAGAAGTTTGTCGGGATCGCCTTTGATGTCTGAAGAAAAGCGGATCGGTTCATGTTCCGAAGAAATCAATGCGCGCAGAATGGCTTTGCGCTGGTGAAGAGGCTGGTTTGTCAGATTCTTGCCTTCCAGGTTTAGAACGTCAAAAGCGTAAAAACAAACTGGCGCGCGGATTTCGCCGGGCATATTAGCCATCTGCAAAAGTTGAAATGAAGAGCGGCCTTTTTTGTCGAGCGCCACAATTTCCCCGTCGAGAATTCCATCACGAAAAGGGAGGGCGCGCACCACTTCGGTAATTTCTGGAAAGCGTGCCGTCAAATCTTTCGCCGACCGAGAAAGCAGTTGAACACTTTCTCCGCGTTTGGTGACAAGCGCACGAAACCCATCAAACTTGATTTCATAAATCCACTCGTCGCCTTTGGGCGGGTCTTTCACCATCCGACATTTCATCGGCGAAATAAAATCCATCTTCCCGGCAGACGGCGGGTTTAAAATTTTAAGGAAACTTTTTTTTTGAGGGGCAGGTTTAGTCGCGCGTTGAGGTTGTTTCGCAAATCGCTCATTTTTTGCGCGCGCCGCTTTTCGACTGCTTCCCCATTGAGCATCGTTGTCACTAGCAATTTTTTCCATCGAGCGATGACTTAGAGCCGACTCATCATCTTTCTTCACCGAAAGCGGTTTCGCATCTTCGCCACCTTTGAAAAGCAACCATGATTCTTTTTCGCCCGGCCGCGGCTTGATTCGAACCAGTGCCCATTCGCCTTTCAATTTTTTTCCGACCATTTGCAAATGCAATTTTCCCTCTTTCAACCCGGTGAGGGGATCCTCTTCTCCAGAAACTTCGTAGGTACCGGTATCCCACACCATCACCGTCCCGGCACCGTAATTCCCTTTTGGAATTGTCCCCTCGAAAGTCGCGTAATCCATCGGATGATCTTCGACATGAATAGCGAGCCGCTTCTCGCCGCGCGTCATCGGAATTCCTTTCGGCACCGCCCATGATTTCAAAACGCCTTCCATCTCCAGCCGAAAATCGTAATGCAATCTCGACGCGTCGTGTTTTTGAATCACGAACATCAATTGCTTTTTTTTGGGAACCCTTTTGGGCAAGCGCGGCTTCGGTTCGCTCGTTCGACGAAAATTTCTTTTCGCTTCGTAAGCTTTCAAGCCTGTGTCATCGAATAAGGATCTTTTCATACGACTGCTTTCAAATTGAGCCGCTGTTTCAGTTTCAAAATCGGTTCAAAAAGATCGCCGTGTTTCTTGACTCGTTTCAATACGTCCTCGGATCTGAAAACAAGTTTGGTCGGATCACCTTTTTTTGATGTGGATTCCACTTCCGCCCACGTCACAGGGGTTGAAACAGTGGGGCTTTCCTTGGCGCGGAGTGAGTAAACGCAGATGGTGGTTTTGTGGTCATCGTTCTGACTCCAATCGACGAAGATTTTTCCTGCGCGAAGAGCTTTCGCCATTTTAGATACGACCATTTCTGGATGCTCACGTTCGAGACGCTCGGCGATGTTTTTAGCAAAAATTTTTGTGATGTCATAGTTTGTTGGTGTGTTAAGAGGTACGTAAATCTGCAACCCTTTTGAGCCGGAAGTTTTCGGAAAACATTCCAGCTTCAATTCTTTGAAAATTTTTCTCAGCCAAAGTCCCACCTGGCAGCATTGCACAATGTTTGCCGGCACGCCCGGATCCAAATCGAATACCACCATCGTGGGCGATTTGATTTTTGGCGATTTCGCCAGCGACGTGTGCAACTCCAAATCCGCCAGATTCGCGGCCCAAACAAGCGTGGGCAAATCGTTGGCCAGACAAAAATTAATATCCGCCTGATTCCCTTCGCTCCAGACGCGGGCGGTGTTCACCCAACTCGGGCGGTGCGACGGACATTTCTTTTCGTAAAAAAATTCCGCCTCCACGCCGTTTGGATAACGCTTCAACGTAAGTGGACGTTTTTCCAAATGCGGCAACAACACTGACGAAATTCTGATGTAATAATCAATGACCTGACCTTTGGTAAATCCGGCTTTGGGATAAAGGACTTTCTCCAAGTTTGAGACTTTGAGTCGTTTACCTCCAACCTCCAATTCAGATTCGTGGCGCATTTTCACAAAAGATAGAACGACCTTGTGTCCCAGCAAATCGGGAGCAGCCCGAAATTTTGGTGGAAGAATTGCCTTCAAAGCACAAAGGCAATGTCTGAGGGACGAGTAGTTTACTTTAGAGGAATTTCAACCGGCTCCGTTTGTTCGGTAGCAACTTGTTTGGCGCGAATGCGGCGGAGAACATGATTCTGCAAACTTTCCTCGAACAAATCGCGATTGATCGCTTGCCCGGCCGTCGCTCCGTTTCCCGCTGAAATAATTATTTGGCAATTTGCCGGAGTGACGCAGCCCGCCGCGTACAAACCTGCGATTGAAGTTCTCATGCAGTGATTCACCACAATCTGGCCCTCGGCATCGAGTTCTGCGCCAAGCGCCTTGCCTAATTTGTTGTGAACAATATCTCCGCGCGTTGTGAATAGCGCATCCACCTCCACGCAGCGCTCGTCTTCAAATGACAAAGTCTTCAAAAAGCCATCTTTCTGATCCACTTCAATAATGCGCGATTCGTAAACTGGAATTTCATACTCGGAAACCCATTGCGCATGTTCCTTGTCCCACGCTGGAGTTTTTCCGTTCGTCGCGATCAAAACACACGAGGCGTAACAAAGCATTCCGAGCGCATATTCAACGGCTTCGTTGTTTTGGCCCACGATGACAATCTGTTTGTCTTGGTTGCGATAACCGTCGCAGTCTTTGCAAAAAAACATGCTGTGGCCAAGGCACTCTTTCACATGCGGAATATCAGGAGGAATGTGCAAAACTCCGGTGGCGAGTAACACTCGTTTTGCGCGGTAACTTCCGTTTTTTCCTTCCAGCAGAAATTCGTTTTCCCGACGGCTCGCTGCGGCAATTTCATCCTGAACAATCTCTGCGCCGTATTTTTTTGCGTGCGCTTTTCCGCGCTTGATCAACTCTTCGCCCGAAATTCCTTCTGGAAAACCGAAATAATTTTGCACATCAGGTTCCCACAGCGCGAGCGATTGGCCGGAATCAATCAGCAAAACCTTTCGCATCGCGCGCCCCAAATAAATTGCGGCAGACAATCCAGCGCAGCCCCCGCCCACGATGATAACATCCCAAGGTTTTTCCTCTTTGTTCATTCGGCTGAGTTGCTAAGCGTAAACGCGATTAAAATCAAAAATAAAATTCCGGCGATTACTGTTCCCGACATTTGGCCGAGAAAAGAATCGCCGGACTTGATCTAACCCGCGTCTTTGGACGCACTTATTTGTTCTTCGACTTCTTACCGACCGGAGCAGCCTCTTCTTCTTGAGACCCTTCTTCTTGTTGAGCCTCTACATTGATTGTGCTTTCGGCAATGTCGGTCAAGGTTTCATCCGCTTCTTTTTCTTCATCCAACGTTTGACCCAACAAATCAGCATCGTCTTCACGACCGAGCAGTTTGGCAAAGGTGGCGAGCGTTCCGTAAACCGCAATTTCGTAATGTTCCACGCGCTGGCAAGCAGCAATCAATGCGGCATCCAGAACCGTCTCAGCAATATCTTCTTCGAGCAGTTCGTTGGCTTCTTCAACCAATCCTTCCATCGCTTTGCATTTCTTTCCTTTGCTGGTGCTGCCGAGGTTTTCAAAAATTTGATCGAGCCGTTCGATTTGTTCTTTGGTCGTTTCCAAATGATCTTCAATGGACGAGCGAAGTTCGTCGGAATTGGCAGCCTGGGCGATTTTTGGGAGGGCTTTAATCAATTGTTGTTCCGCATTGTAAATGTCGCGAAGTTCTTCGATATAGAGGTCATGTAATGTATTAATTTTCATAAACTGCTTTCCTTCTTGGTTCTTGTTTTAGTTGATTGCCGCGCAAAAATATCCGCGCTGGAAAATATTCCTCAATCCGCAGCGCGCCTCTATTTTAGTTCAACTTTTCGCGTGAAAGTAATTCAGGGAAAGAACTAGACACACAATCAGCAGCAACTCCCATCTCTGAACATTTTTTCTCGGGAAAATTTGGAGCACTGTTCTAGCCTTTCTTGATGGCGTTGCGGTGAGACTGGAATTCACAATCGAATTCCCATGCCTGATTTACAATTGGTGTCCCAAGGCAAAAAGAACGGGCGACTAATTTGTGTATTTAACCTGAAGTCCGAAGTTGAAACGGAAGCGCGCGCGTCCCGCGTGCCAGTTCGGGCGTCGCGTCCTAACTTTCGTCAAACTAACTTTCCGGTGTTTTCGAGAAAAATAATGTGGAACGAAGTTTTCGGCGCGACGCCGAAAACCACACGCCAGAGGCGTGCGCTCCCCAACGATGCGGATGCAGATGCGCCGCTTCACTCGTTTGACGAATGCTTTTTCAAAGAAGTTGGAAGCGCACGAAGCGGCGATTGCCTTGCATTATATGTATTACAATTTCGCTCGCATTCACCAAACGTTGCGCGTTACGCCAGCAATGGAAGCGGGAATTGCAACTCACATCTGGACATTGGAAGAAATTGTTCACCTTGTCGATTAATCGACATTCAGCTTTAATTCTTCCGTGGAATTTTCACCCACTACTAAATCCTACATTGGCGGTGCGCTCTCCGGCATAGGCTTGGGGTTGCTTATTGCACGCGCTCTGGTTGTGCGAGATGCACAAATAATATCCGCGCCATTGGTGGTGCTTGGCGCAATTTTCTTAATCGTAATCGGAAGTTTGGTTAGGCACTGGAAACGCAACTAGCGGCAAACTGTACCACTACCTGATCTCGCAACTCATTTGAGATGCCAGTAAACGGTGTAGCGCCAATGGTCTTCCGGTTTGTATTCTTGGGAGCCGCTCTCGGTCACGGTGAATTTTCCGGTGCTGGTGTTGTCGATGTCGTCGGTGCAAACATCTGCTTCGATGTCATCCAGTTGACATTTGAAGGTGCAAGTCTGGCCTGGGAGAACATTCGCGATTTTAAGATTCATTGGAATAGTGACGCCATCCTTGTCATAGCTTTGATTCGGAACATTAAATCGCTGCATGGCACCATCCGTTTTCGCTTCCAAACAGACGAACCACGTCGCGACCTGAGGTGTTTGGTGCATCACGACCTTATCCAGATATAGAGTCATTGGTTCGCTGGCGATGACGGCCACTTTTTTGTAAACATCCAAGCCAGGCTTTTGATCGCGCTCGGCGTCGAACTCTGATGCCAGCGTCAAGGTGCCTGCTCCGAGTTGATAAATTGAAGTGCGCTCTTCATCGTATTGCTGGGTATCCGAAGAAGATTCTCCAATCTTCATGTTCATAAACTTGAGGGAACTAAACGGCCCCAACTTTTCTGCTTTGATGTCGCCTTCTGCGTAAAAAACGACCTTGTTCTCGTCGCGCAGCATGGTGAATTTAAATTTATTTTGCTTAATCTCAAGCACGCGTGTAAGCGACTGCCCTTGATCATTTGTTTTTTGGAACGTCCACTTGCCAGCGAGCGCCTCCGCATCGTCCGCCAACGCTGTCGCTGTTGAAATGGCGACAAGCGCCAGGATTGTTGTGAATAGCCTTTTCATATTTTTATTTTTTTGTTGAGGTAATTGTTGGAGACGAAACTTTGCCTTCCCCTCAGCATTTGCAAGTGAAAAACGCCACTTCGATTCCGTAAGCAATTTCAGGCGCAAATTTTCTCCGTCGCAAAGTGATTCCAAGATGACCTTTCAGGTTAGCGTTTTTTTAAAAAACTGGTCTTGAATTCCGCATAGATTAAACGGGTCGAGCAAAGCCTTCTGACTTTAAAACTTCTTCAATAACCTCGAGCAGTTGCGGCAATCCATTTTTCGTGACGGAAGAGCAGGTGAAGATTTCGGGCAACTCTTCGAACCATTCCGAGATGCTTTCCTTGAACAACTCAATATTTTTCTGCATCTGTGCTGGCTTTGTTTTGTCTGATTTGGTGAAAACCAGGACAATCGAGACAGCTTTGCGCCCGAGCCAATGAACGAATTCCAAATCGATCTTCTGAGGAGCGTGTCTGGAATCGATCAGGACAAACACCCCAAATAGGTTCTCGCGATTAACGAGATAATCGTTCACCGCCTCGTTAAATTTTTCCTTGTTCTCCCTCGCGACGTGAGCAAACCCGTATCCGGGCAAATCCACCAGGCGCCACGAATTGTTAATGGTGAAGAAATTGATCATCTTCGTAAATCCCGGAGTTTTAGAAACCCTCGCCAAATCCTTTCTCCTGACTAACGCATTGAGCAGCGAAGACTTGCCCACGTTCGATCGTCCGATAAAAGCAAATTCCGGCAGATTCTCCTCCGGACAAGATTTCAGATCGGGAGAGCTGCAGTTAAAAGCGGCGGATGTAATATTCATGACCAAAGGCATAGTGAACTGAATCCATCGCTACCGACATTTATATTTTTGGAAACCTTCCTTGATACGTTTTTTGGGACTTGGATTGTTAGAAGTGCTTAGCACTTGGCGATTTGGTGGGCACGTCTATAGTTTTACAAAATGGAAACTGAACAACTGGGCTGACTCATCCTTATGGTTCTCCTCTTTTCAATGATGATCGCTGCTGTTTTCGTTTTCGGCGCATTCCATTTTTGGAAGCAGTTGCCTGAAGGTAAAAACGGATCGCCTCAACACTTGTTTCGGAATTGGGTGATCAAAGGAGCAGCTCTTCCGATTTTTCTCTGGATTTTTATCAACGCTGGTTTGTCTTCAAAGCTGCCTCCTTTGCTGCCGCGAGTTGAGATGACGCCGCCCGGAGTACCCCGGTTCCTGGCCTTGCTCGATGTGGCGGGGATTGGTTTTCTAGTAGTCGGTTCTTACTGGGGGATGGTTACATTCGGTTGGTTGCTCGCCCGTATTTCATATCTCACCGAGGATCGCCGTGAGTTTTTAATTTTTAGTTCTGTTTGCTCTCTCGTCCTGCTGCCGATTGCTTTGTTGACGGTCTATAGCTTCGGTTGGGGTTTCGCGGGATTTGCCGGCACTTTGTGGCTCGCGCCGATTGTACTTGGCACGCTGGATAAGGTGGTGATTCTCAAAGTTCTACCGACTTATTCTCGCGCGATTGCCGCTATGCAATTTGATAAATATGACGAGGCTGAAGCTGCGGTCATCATGGAACTGGAAAAGTGCGAGGAGGATTTCGATGGATGGATGATGCTGGCAGAACTTTACGCAACTCGATTCAACGATTTGGGGGGAGCAGAAAGGACGGTCCGGGAGTCGTGCAATCAACCCAACGCGACCGTGTCACAAGTCAGCGTCGCGTTCCATCGGCTGGCCGATTGGCATTTGAAATGGGGAGAGAACCCAGACGCGGCCCGCCGCGCTCTTCAAGAAATTTGCCAAAGATTTCCTGACACACATCTTGAGCGGATGGCCCAGTCACGCATCAACCAGCTTCCATCGAGCCGGGATGAATTAATCGAACAACGAAAAACTAAAACGTTTCACCTTCCCGCCCTCAGTAACGATCTTGCTCTACCCGCCACTGGGTCCGAGACCGATGCGGCTGGCCATGCTCCTGCCGAAGCCGCCGCCAATCGCTGTGTCGCAAAATTGACACAGGATCCCAACAACATTTCTGCACGCGAAGAATTGGCGCGGATTTTTGTTGAGCGATTGAACCAAATCGAGATGGGCATGGAACAATTGGAATTGTTGCTTGCAATGCCAGAACAGCCCGAGAATAAAACTGCCGAGTGGCTCGGTCTGACGGCAGC
>JBKJOA010000427.1:0-4608 GCA_046593365.1 Limisphaerales bacterium | reverse complement strand
ATTACCAGCCTCAAAGATCTTCTCCCGATTTTGGAAAAAGTCGCGAAGGTCGGCAAGCCGTTGTTGATTATTGCTGAAGACGTCGAAGGCGAAGCGCTCGCGACTCTCGTTGTGAATAAATTGCGTGGCACGTTGAACATCTGCGCGGTCAAAGCTCCTGGATTCGGCGATCGCCGCAAATCCATGATGGAAGACATCGCTGTGTTGACCGGTGGCAAATGCATCACCGAAGACCTCGGCATCAAACTCGAATCCATCGGACTCGAAGACCTCGGTCGCGCCAAATCCATCGTCATCGACAAAGAAAATACGACGATTGTTGAAGGTTATGGAAAGTCCTCTGAGATCCAAGGTCGCGTGAATCAAATCCGCCGCCAGATCGAAGAAACCACTTCCGATTACGACAAAGAAAAATTGCAAGAACGCCTCGCCAAATTGGCCGGTGGTGTTGCAGTTATCAACGTCGGCGCTGCCACTGAGACCGAGATGAAAGAAAAGAAAGCTCGTGTGGAAGACGCATTGCACGCAACTCGCGCGGCAGTCGAAGAAGGCATTGTTCCTGGCGGTGGCGTGGCATTGCTCCGCTGTTTGCCTGCGATTGAAGCGTTGAAGTTGAAAGACGAAGACGAACAAATCGGTGTTGAAATCGTGAAACGCGCGATTGAATCACCGCTCCGCGCCTTGGCTTACAACGCTGGTGTCGAAGGTTCGATCATCGTGCAAGAAGTCAAACGCCGCAAAGGTAACGACGGATATAACGTCGCGACTGGCCAATACGAAGACCTCGTCAAAGCCGGTGTGGTTGACCCGAAAAAGGTTACCCGCAGCGCGCTCCAGAACGCAGCGTCCATCGCTGGTTTGTTGCTCACAACCGAATGCTTGATCACCGAACTTCCTGAAAAGGAAAAAGCGCCAGCTGGTGGCGGACACGGTGACCACGGCGGCGGAATGGGCGGAATGGGCGGCTACTAAGTCGTTCGCGAAAACTTAAAATACGACGCGGCTGACGAAAGTCAGCCGCGTTTTTATTTGTAAATTGGGATGTAAAGGATGCTTGCCATGTGACAAGCATGCTTTACATCTGTATTCGCAATGAAAAACAAACTAACGCACAGAATCAAATTCATCTTTTTACTAACCGCCATATTGACGTGGCAGATTTTCACAGCCGCAGCGGATGGTGTTTCAGATCGCATCACCGTCACTGTTCGCGGACATGGCCCAGATGTGGTGTTAATTCCCGGACTCGCCAGTTCGAGTGCGGTGTGGGATGCCACCGCCAAACATTTGGAAAAAAATTTCCGACTGCACATCATCCAAGTGGCGGGGTTCGCTGGTGCGCCACCAAAGGCCAACGCGCAAGGCGCGGTCATCCAGCCAACGGTGAATACCATTGATGCCTACATCAAAACCAACAAGCTCAAGGCGCCGAAAGTGATCGGCCATTCGCTCGGGGGATTGATGGGCCAAATGCTCGCGCTTCAACATCCTGAAGATGTGAGCGGCTTGATGATTGTAGATGCCCTGCCATTTTTCGGTTCGATCTTTGGGGCGAGAGACGTTGCCGCCATAACACCGCAAGCTGTTGCCATGCGCGACAGCATCATTGGCCAGACACAAGGCGACTACGCCAAAAGCGAAGCAGCGTTCCTGCATCGTCTCGTGAAATCTCCAGACGGATACAAGCTGGCAACGAATTGGGCGATTGCATCCGACAAATCAGTGGTTGCCCACGCCATGTACGAGGACATGACCACCGACCTTCGCCCACAACTGGCCAAAATAAAAACGCCGGTGACGATGCTCTATCCATGGGATTCCCAGTCGGGCTTTCCACAAGCGGCAACCGACCAGCTTTATCGGGAGAACTTCGCTGCTTTGCCAAACAAAAAAATTATCCGCATTGATGGCTCGTTTCATTTCATCATGCTCGATCAGCCTGAAAAATTCGCCGCCGAAGTGGATAAATTTCTCAAGTGATTTTATGAAAGCACACAGTAAAAAATATTGTTTGCGGATGATGGCGGGATTCACTGGCTATGCGCTAGGGATTTGGGCATTGAACCATTTTTACCCGGACACTCCGCAGCACAAATATTGGCTGGTTCTTCTGCCATTACTTCCATTGATTTATGTGGCCACCCTAATCGTCCGCGCGGTTTCAGAAATGGATGAGATGAAAAGGAAAATTGTTTCTGAAGCCGCCGCGTTTTCGGCAATCGCCACGGGCTTCACCTGTTTCACTTACTTGTTCCTTCGTGACATGGGCGCGCCGGAATTTCGCGGGGAATGGGCGTTTTATATCATGTGGGCTTACTATGGGATCGGATTATTTTTTTCATGGCGGAGGTATCAATGAAAAACCGTTTACGCGAACTGCGCGCAGCGAAAGAATGGTCGCAGGGGGATTTGGCCGATAAACTTGACGTCTCACGTCAAACTGTAAACGCGATTGAAACGGAAAAATACGATCCGAGTTTGCCACTCGCATTCAAAGTCGCGCGCCTGTTCAAACTTAAAATCGAAGACATTTTCGAATTGGATTAATTGAAAGCCAAACCGTTTGGTAAGGCGCAGCGATGGTTTATTGCTTCTCTTTGAAAACCACATCAATTGCCAAACCCGCCGCCAAAAGCAAAGTGCTCGCAGCAGTATTTCCATTCGGAACATCCATAAGCGAAATCATGTAATTGTCTGCCGAAGTAAAAAGTTCCTTGCCAAGACCCGCCCATTTTTTCGTCACGGTGCCAATCTCGCGTCCGTCTTTGGTGAGAAATTTAAAATTCCAACCTTTCCAATCGCCTTTAACTTCGGCGACCTGTTGATCGTTCGCGTCGTAAACATTGAAGCCGCCCCCGAGCGAAAATAATTTGCTTTTGAAATAACCGAAGGGCTGCGCATTGGGCCCCGTGATTCTAATTTTGGAACGAAGAAATACGAACGGGCGATGAATCGAAAATAGCGGCGTCGACTCTCCATTCTGATAAACATTCACCGTCGTCGGTAAAATTTGTTTATTCACCAGCAGTCGAAGATATTTTGCCCAAACTGCTGGCTCTTCTTTGGCCACGCCGATTTGTTGATGCGTTTCTGGGTCAAAAATATCAAACGCATCCGTCAGCTTGACGAAGCCAACGCGTTCTTTAACAAAAAATGTTTTCCGATTCAGCATAATTTTCCCGAGGGTGATGGTTGTGAGGACGTCGGTGTTTAAGACAAAAACATTTCAGTGTCCATGGCAAAAACTTTTTCGAAAGAGTTAGGCACATAATTGTTGGCACGTTTTCGCATCAAAAAATTTACACTTCGCGCGCTATTTTAAATTTGGTTCTGCGTTGTCCTTTGACGTGGTCGTGATTTATTAGGCCGTGCCCAATGCACGGCTTCAACGCAGTTTGCGCGTCACCTTTTTAGGGCTGACCGTCAACGCTTTGCTTTCTGTCGTGAAATTGGCTGCCGGAATTCTCGGCAACTCCTACGCTTTAATGGCCGACGCGGTGGAATCGTTGGCTGATGTTTTCAGCTCGGTAATTGTCTGGCGCGGCCTCGTGCTTGCAGCCGAACCCCCCGACGAAGACCATCCCTACGGCCACGGCAAAGCGGAACCGATTGCCGCCGCCATTGTCGCAACCATTCTACTGATCGCGGCGATTGGAATATCCATTCAGGCGGTTCGCGAAATGTTAGTGCCACATGCTGGCCCGGCGCCGTTTACCTTAATCGTTTTGTTAATCACGGTGGCAATTAAGGAACTTTTATTCCGCATTGTCTCCCGCGTCGGCGCGGAACTCGAAAGCAACATCGTCAGGACAGACGCATGGCATCATCGCAGCGATGCGATTACGTCCCTGGCGGCGGCCATTGGCATCAGCGTTGCACTGCTGGGAGGGAAAGGGTTTGAGTCGGCCGATTCAATCGCGGCAATTGTCGCCGCAGGCATCATCGCATGGAACGGCTGGCGCTTGCTCCGTCCCGCGTTGGACGAGTTGATGGACACCGCGCCCAATCCGAGTTTCAACGCACAAGTCAAAACTATCGCCGAAGGAATTCCCGGCGTGAACGCAATTGAGAAATGTCATATCCGAAAAATGGGATTTAATTATTTCGTCGATCTGCATGTGGAAGTAGACCCGCAAATGAGCGTGCAACGCGCGCACGAAATCGCCCATCAAGTGAAGGACGAAATCCGCCGACACCTTCCCGCCGTTCACGATGTGCTGGTGCATATCGAACCGAGCGAGCCGACTTAAACTCAGCAAGCCGCCAGGAAGCTAAAACAAAGTTGCAGCAAAAAAGTTAGCAGCTAAAGTTAGGCATCAAACCGCAAGACGCGGAGCCAATCGAACACAATTTATGACAACAACAACTCAAGAATCCGACGTCCTCACCCAAAAAATTGAGGAGCTTTGCCAAACCATTTTGAACCAACCGGAAGTTAAATCTATCCGCGAGCGCATCGATGCGTTCAACGCGGACAGCGCTTCCCAGAAGCAATACGAAACTTTGAGCGAACGCGGCGAATACCTGCAACACAAGCAGCAACAAGGCGCGTTCGCTCAAAGTTTCGTATTGCTTCTGGGAAGCGCTGTCCGCGTTGAACGCATCGAT
>JBKJOA010000357.1:0-2509 GCA_046593365.1 Limisphaerales bacterium | reverse complement strand
AAGAGTGGTTGGTCGCAAAGGGCGATCGCCCGTGAGTTGGGTATCGACCGTGGAACTGTCGGCAAATACTTTGAATCGGAGGCAAAACCAGCCACTCAAGTGACCGCCGGGTCTGAGGGGCCAAAACCAGCCATTCCGACCCCCGGCTCTCGGAGTGAAGTGGAACCAGAACCAGCCATTTCGACCGCCGGGGTTCTGACGTGCCAGAGCGCAGGCCGAAAAAGTTTATGTGAGAAGTGGAGGCCGGACATTGAAGTGGCAGTGGCTGGGGGATTGTCAGCGCAACGGATTTATCAAGATCTCATCACGGAACAGCAGTTCACTGGCAGTTATCAATCCGTGAAGCGTTTTGTGCGTCGGCTGGCCGCTGTGCTACCTCTGCCGTTTCGGCGGATGGAATGCGCGGCGGGACAGGAAGTGCAGGTGGATTTTGGGCAGGGAGCGTGGGTGATGGTCAATGGCAAACGCAAGCGGCCTCATTTGTTCCGGATGGTGTTGAGTCATTCGCGCAAAGGCTACAGTGAAGTGGTCTGGCAACAGACCACCGAGAACTTTGTGCGTTGCCTGGAAAATGCGTTTCGTCATTTCGGCGGGGTAACCCAGACCACCGTGATTGATAATTTGAAGGCGGCGGTCACCCGAGCCGATTGGTTTGATCCGCAGCTTAATCCGAAGATGACTTTGTTTGGGGAGCATTATGGAACGGTCATTCTGCCGACCAAACCTTACACCCCACGGCACAAAGGGAAGATTGAAGCCGGGATCAAATACACCCAGAACAATGCGCTCAAAGGACGGACCTTCCACAGTCTGGCGGAACAGAACGGGTTTTTATTGGAATGGGAAAAGAACATTGCGGACACGCGCATTCATGGCACGACTCGGCAACAGGTCGGCCAGATTTTTAATCAGGTGGAGAAGCCCAGACTGTTGCCGTTGCCACAGATGGTGTTCCCGGTGTTCTCCGAAGCTCCGCGCACGGTGCATCTGGATGGCCACGTTGAGGTGGCTAAAACATATTACTCGGTTCCTCCCGAATATGTGGGACGAAAAGTGTGGGCGCGCTGGGAGACACGGCTGGTTCGTATTTTCAATCAACGGATGGAACAGATTGCGGTTCATGCCCGGCAACAACCCGGTCACTTTAGTACCGATCCGGTGCACATCCATTCACGCAAACGTTCTGCCATTGAAAATGGAGCGGACTGGCTTTTGGATCGAGCACGATTGATTGGAAAACATTCGGGCACTTGGGCTGAAGCGATGATGCAACAACGAGGGCCGCAAGGCATCCGTGTCCTGCAAGGCTTTCTGCAACTGGCAAACAAACATGCTCCGGCCAATGTCGAAGCGGCCAGTGAACTGGCTTTAACTCACGGTGGCTGGCATCTGCACGAAATTAAAAATCTGCTGCACGGTCCCTCTGGACAAAACCAGTTTCAATTTGCCCAACAACATCCGCTCATCCGCGACTTGAGCCATTACCAGGCGCTCATGCCTGACTGCTTTGCTTCCGTTACCGAAACCATCAACTCAACTCAAAGTGAATATGAACCATCCGAACCTTGATCAATCTCTCCGCCAACTTCGTTTATCGGGACTTCTCCAAACCTTGCCCGTGCGTTTGCAGGAGGCCGCCGCCAGTCGCCTCAGCCACGCAGAGTTTTTAGAACTCATCTGCCAGGACGAACTCTCCGTGCGACAGGAACGAGTCCTGAAACGACGCACCAAAGCCGCTGACTTCCGGCATTTGAAAACATTGGAAGACTTTGACTGGCACTTCAACCACACCATCAACCGCAAACCGATCTACGAACTGGCCACCGGTTCCTTCATTCGCAAATCCACCGACGTGTTCTTCGTCGGACCACCCGGAGTGGGCAAAACTCATCTGGCGCAAGCCATCGGCTATGAAGCCATCAAAATGAACTTCCACGTGCTTTACCGTTCCATCTTCGATCTGGTGCGTGATTTTTTGAAAGACGAAGCCTTCAGCCAGCAGGACAAAGCGTTGCGAAAATATCTCAAGCCGGACCTTCTCATCATCGACGACATGGGTTTGAAAAATCTGCCCAAACACAGTGCCGAATATCTTTTGGAAGTCATCATGCGCCGCTACGAAAACCGTTCCACCATCATGACCAGCAACCGGCCCATTGAAGAATGGGGACAGTTGCTCGGTGATGTTCCCAGCGCTTCCGCCATCCTGGATCGCTTTCTCCATCACGCCCAGACCATTGCCATTACAGGACGGAGTTATCGCTTGAAAGACCAGCCCGTGATCAACCGGGAAGAAAAGAAAACCAAAGCCAGATCAAACGAACCTTCCACCGCAGTGAGCGCGAGCTAAGGCTCGGGGCGCGCTCCCTGCTCGTTTTAACTCGCGGCCAAATCTCTTGAACCCAAAAACAAAACTGCTATAAACAACTCACCTCAGACTGGCTGGTTTTAAATCGACCTCGCTTGGCTGGTTTTGATCCGACCGGTGACACTGTATAAACGCTCCCAC
>JBKJOA010000137.1:0-2793 GCA_046593365.1 Limisphaerales bacterium | reverse complement strand
GATACGAGTTACGGAACGTAAACAAATTTGATCCCGTCCGCGATGACCACTTGACCGGTAGTCGTGAAGTTGTCCGTGATTTGCACATTGCCAACGGTGCCCGCAGCAAAGTTAAACGTGCCCAGCAACTGCCAACTATTGCCATTGATGGTTTGGTTCACGCTTACCGTTTGCGAACCGCCATTATAATTGATGACATGCGGAGCCGTTGTGCAGCGATTGCTGCCGATAGAATGCCATTCATAGACATTGTAATTACCGGCAGTCTGAATGTTGGGCGCGTATTGCAAATAAGCAATGCCAGTACCTGGGCCTTTGTAACGATAGTCGGAACCAAATTTATCAGGCGCAGAAGTTCCGGTGGTCCATGTTCCCACGACACTTGCCGCAGGATTATCTACAATGATGTCTGACACGCCCACTGCGCCGCCGACGTTGATGGAAGTCGCCGCAGTCGGCCCGAACCAACCCACGCCGTCTTCAACCATTTGCCATTCGAACGGATAGATCGCGGGTGTAGCAGGAGCGGTGCAAGTGAACGTAAAGGTGTTGGTCGCACCAGGAGCGGTGCTGCCCGCCACGGTTACGCGGGTAAAACCCCAGCGCGTGTTGTCCTGCGGATTTTGTGATCCAAGTCCGTGCGGAGTTGCGTCCGCTGTCCAAGTGGTGGTGCCAGTGTTTTTCATCACAATGGTTGCAGTGAACGTAGCACTGGTGGCGACGCTCGAAGGCGCACTGATGCTGACCAGTTGAGATTTGTTGAATGGCGTGTTGTTGATCAACGCCATAAAATAAGGCCAGTCCCAATATTGGCCGGGATCAGTGTGGGTGTTGCAGGTCGGATCAATACCCAATCCTGTCGAAGCATACGCGACCCAAGCTGCATTTTTCTTTTCATCATGACCGACGACGTGATTACGGTCTTTGGCGATTCCCCAGACGTCGCAAAGATGGCGCTGCAAATCCGATGATGCTTTGTATTGCTCGTAAGTGTACCACGCCGGATTGCTGACGAATCCTTCATGTTCAGTGCCAAACGAGTGGGTATTCCAACAAAGGGCATGCCATCCATAATAGGCTTCGCGCACCATTTGCGTGACTTCTCCAGCAGGCGAATCGCTCGCATTATCTTTCAAACCATTGATGCAATAATGCACGCTCGCGGAAGTGCTCGATTGTTGAAAATAGGAAATGGTGGCGAGGTAATAACCTTCCATATCATGGATGACGACGAACTTATGACCGTTGCCGGAGGTGTACCAATGTTTTCTGTAGGCCTCGCGATAAATTGCAGGCGCGTAATCTGTGCTGGCAGGCGCAATCGAAGGGAATGCGCCCAAGAGAACGCCGAGCGCGAGCAGGGCGGTGAGCAAGGATGGGAACTTTTTTCCGGTTGAGTTTTTCATGGGTACAAGGGTGTTATGTTTTTTTGGAACGGGTGACGCGATGAGCAGAACAGAATTGCCACAGCCTGGCAACAGGTGAGACCTGAAATCTTTGGTCGGGAAAATTCTTAAAATCTACCCGTGCCGACGCCGCTTCTCGCGTGTCTCGAAGAACCGACCAAGAGCCGGGCCGTAGTCTAAATCCGTGCGCAGTTGGATCGCGTCGATATTTGCGGAACGGAGCATTCGCAAAAGTTCAGCTTGAGATGCCGTTTGTCGTTCGGCAAAGGCGGCCCGCTTGCGCAAATCATTCGTGTTGATTTCCACGACTTCGCCGGTTTCCGCGTCTTTAAAAACAAGTCGTCCCAAAGGAGGGAGTTCCAATTCGTAACGATCGATCACTTGAATCACGATGACGTCGTGGCGTTTGTTCGTGGAACGCAAGGAGACATACGCGCTTTGCACAAGCGATTGCGCGAGGAACGAACGTGCTGCTGGTTTTTTGTTAGATTGCGTTGGCTCGCCGATGAAATCTGAAATCACCACCGCAATTGCCCGATGCGACGTGACGCGATTTAGAAATTCCAATGCTTCGTTGATATTCGTGCCGCGTTTTTTTGGTTCGTGAAAAAGAATTTCGCGAATCACACGCAACACGTGACGGCGACCTTTCTTTGGCGGAATATATTTTTCAACTTCCTCGCTGAAAAGAATTACGCCGACTTTGTCGTTGTTGCGAATGGCGGAGAAGGCGAGCACGGACGCAATTTCCGCCGCGAGTTCGCGCTTGGATTGCGCGCCGGAACCGAACAGGCCGGAGCCGCTCACATCGACGACGAGCATGAGCGTGAGTTCGCGTTCCTCGACGAATTTTTTCACGAACGGATGATTCATCCGCGCCGTGACGTTCCAGTCAATCGAGCGGACTTCATCGCCGGGCTGATACTCGCGCACCTCCTCGAAATTCATGCCCTGACCTTTGAAGACGCTGTGGTATTGCCCGCCGAGCGTTTCGGTCACGAGCCGGTTCGTGCGCAGCTCGATTTGCCGAATTTTTTTGAGAATCTCGCGGGGGATCATGGCGAATTACGAATTGCGAATGTTGAATTGAAGGAATAAATTCTTGCTATGAGCATGACCGAACTAATTGAAAAAATGCGCCCGATGCCAACCGAAGAAAAACGCGCATTCGTCGAAAAAGTTTGGGAAGAGTTCGGCGACGAACTCGGCTGGGTTGACCCCGACCTGACGCCGGAGCAAACCGCTGAACTGGATCGTCGTCTTGCTGAATTTGAAAAAAATCCCCACGACGGAATTCCCTGGGAACAGGTCAAAGCTGAAATGCGCCAGCGCTTTGGCTGGTAATGAATCTTGAATTTTTCAAACCGGCGGCGAAGGAGGAATTCTT
>JBKJOA010000107.1:0-3979 GCA_046593365.1 Limisphaerales bacterium | reverse complement strand
GATCACGTCCCCCGCAGACCGCGATCTGCTCCGTTTCGAGCAGAAGAACGGAATGTTGCGAAACATTCTGTCGCCCGAAGTTCCGAAGCTTGCGGGCAAATTTGCGAGGACCGTGTTTGAAGAATTGATGCGTTCCACTGGCGAAAACCGCGAGAAAATCTCCACCTGGATTCTTCACGCGGGTGGTCGCGATGTCTTGCTCGCGTTGCAAAAAGATTTAAACTTGTCGCCTGCCGACCTTTGTTGGAGCGCAAATATCCTTCGCGAATTTGGAAACTTGAGCAGCCCCTTTGTTTTGTTTGTCCTGGAAAAAGCGTTGCTCGAAAATGCGCCCGGCGGACTCTGGTGGATGGCCTCGTTCGGCGCGGGCTTCAGCTCGCACGGCGCTTTGCTCGAAGTTGAATGATTCGACGAATCTTCCGACCATCCCGAAGTCTGAAACTGGAACGGAACAAATGTCCCGCGAAGGACGCGAAGGTAGCGAAGGGGAAAAGAAGGTGCAAACTTCGGATTTGTTCCGTCCTTCGCTTCCTTCGCGTCCTTCGCGGGACAACTTCTGAAATCCGAAAAAGCCTCGTCAAAAATAAAAGCGCGCCTTCCGTCCCTGACAGAACTTCTTTCGTTGATGGGGACTTCTTAACCCAGCTTTGCGCGGACTTGACCGGATGGCACCCATCAAGAAGGTCGTTGAAAGAGCTTGGTCCGACAAGGTTGGAGAACCAAGACATGGATTCGTGAAAACCCAACAAAACGTCATCCGAATCAGCCGTGAAATCTTTCGTGATGGCGAAGTTTTTTTTACCGTTGGCTGCGGTCAGACTTCCGCTCCATTCTCCTCGCTGCCATGAATTACTTCGGAATAACTTATAATTGTACTTTTGGCGGCATTTACACATGACACGCATCACCACCACAATCTTGTTTGTTGTAGCTTTAGCCCGGACGAGTTGCGTCGGCTCTGGCTACGACAAGGCACGCTGAGCGCTCAGAAGGAACTTCAAACGTCTAATGAAGCGTATTGTTGAAACGGAATGGCTCGATGAACTCCCACCGGACGACCCGCGCGCGCTGCGGTCGCGGCGAGACTTGCGTCGGGTTAATTTCTTCATGCGGAACGTCGAAATCCTCGAACGCATGTTGCGCAAAGCCTTTTCAGATCGATCCCCTCGAAAATTGGTCGAACTGGGCGCGGGCGATGGAACGTTTCTGCTGAAACTGGCGCGGAAACTTTCTCCGCAATGGCGCAACGTGGAGGTCGTGTTTGTCGATCGCGTGAAAACGGTTTCTGCGGAGACGTTGCAGGAACTCGATCAACTCGGCTGGCGCGCTGAGATGGTTTGTGCGGACATTTTTGAATGGCTCCCTAAATGCGACCCAGTTGATTGTATGATGGCGAATTTATTTTTGCATCACTTCGAAGCGGAAAAACTCGCGCTGCTTCTCGGCCTGGCGGCATCAAAATCCAAGATGTTTTTTGCCTGTGAACCGCGCCGTTCCGCGCTGGCGTTGGCGGGAACGGGATTACTCGGGCTGATTGGCTGCAACGATGTGACGCGCCACGACGCGCGGGTGAGTGTGCGCGCGGGTTTCCATGGAAAAGAAATTTCCGAACGCTGGCCGCGAACGAACGGTTGGGACATCCAGGAGAATCGCGCCGGATTATTTGGGCACGGTTTTGTGGCGAAACAGGTCCGCTGATCCATTTTGTCGCGACAAAATTCTTGGCGTTGACGGCCCGTTGAGGGATTACTCTCCCATGCTTGTAAAAGATTTTGTTCCAGCCGAAGAAAAGGGAAGCCGTCGCCTGATGGTTTTATTGCACGGCCTGGGCGATAGCATGGAGGGCTATCGCTGGGCACCAGAGGCGTTGCGCTTGCCGTGGATGAATTACCTTCTCGTCAATGCGCCTGACGCTTACTACGGCGGTTTTTCGTGGTACGATTTCGCGAGCAATCCCGCGCCCGGAGTTAAGCGCAGTCGTGAACTGCTTTTCCAACTATTGGATGGGTTACGTGAGAAAGGTTACCCCACGAACGAAACGATCCTGTTTGGCTTTTCGCAAGGTTGCTTGATGACGTTGGAAGTGGGTTTGCGCTATCCACATCTGTTCGCCGGTTTGATTGGCATCAGCGGCTACGCATATGAACCAGAAAAATTGTTGAAAGAGTTGTCGCTCGTCGCAAAGCAGCAGCGTTTTCTCGTGACGCACGGCACGCAGGATACGATGATTCCATTTCAAAAGGTGCAAGCACAGGTGAAGGCTTTTCAGGAGACAGGGTTACAGATTGATTGGCGCGAGTTTCAGAAAGCACACACGATTGCGGGCGAGGAAGAGATCAGCGCGATTCGAGATTTTGTTGTGAACAGCCATCCGACGGTTAAGGGATAATTTATCCATAACCATAATGAATTAAATCTCATGGATAGAGTGCGAGCGGTCTCAGGTTTAAGAACTGGCATCTCCCTGCGCGAACTTGACGCTCCGCTGGGCGAAACATTTTCTTCGCGTTCAGAAGCCCAACGTCCTTCGCCGTCAACCTCGTCTTGACCCGATTTTCTGGACTGACACACTCGTTTTGATGAGTGAATCGCGACGCCAAATCTTCCGAGCAATCGCCATTATCGTTTTGCTTTTTGGCGTAGTGCTCTTGCCCGTCACGGGATGCCGCCATGTCCTTTTGCCGGATAACGCCGCGCGGTTGGACCACTCTGCTATTGTAATTGTGCTGGACGGTCTGCGCCCGGATTATGTCACGCAGGAACTGATGCCGAACCTGCACGCGCTCGGCCAGCGGGGTGTGGTTTGCCGCAATCACCACTCAGTATTTCCCACCGTCACGCGGGTCAACGCCGCCTCAATTGCAACCGGCTGTTATCCCGCCCGTCATGGCTTGATGGGGAATTCCGTTTATTTCCCGGAGATCTCGCCCGACATGAAATTCAATACGGGCAACGCTGCTCACTTGCAGCGAATTGAAGCTGCCACTGGTGGCCAGTTACTCACCGCGCCGTCGCTTGGCGAAATTTTGGAAAAATCAGGGAGAAAATTACTCGCTGTCAGTGCCGGAACAAGTGGTTCGGCCTTTCTGCTCAACCATAAAGTAAGCGGCGGCGGCATTCTACACACCGATCTGGTTTTGCCTTCCACGCTCCAGCCTCGCGTTTTGGAAATGCTCGGGAGCGCGCCGCCGGACGCCAAGCCGAATGACCCGCGCAATCGCCGGGCCGTGGGCGCGTATTTACGGATCGGACTCGATCAAATCTGGCCTGACGTTACGCTGATGTGGTTGTCCGATCCCGACCACACGCAACACGAAGAAGGTGTTGGCGCGCCCCTGACGCTTCAGGCCATTCGCTTGGTGGACGCCGAGGTGGGTCGCATCGTTGCGGCACTGGAGGAAAAGGGATTACAGGACAAGGTGAACATTTTTGTCACGTCCGATCATGGTTTTTCTACCCACACGGGTAAAGCAGATCTGTCAGGGTTGTTGAAAACGGAGGTCGAATCCGGGAACTTATTCATCGTCGAAGGCGCGATTTACGTGAAGAATCATGACGAGAAAAAAATCCGACGCATCGTGAAACTTCTACAAAAGACAGCTTGGGTGGGAGCCATTTTCACCCGACCAATTCACCCCGGCCAATCCGATGGTTCAGTGCCCGGCACCCTCTCTTTCGATCTCGCGCATTGGACACATCCTCGCTCCGCCGACATTTTAGTGTCTGCCAACTGGACGGACGAGACGAACCAATATGGCTACAAGGGAACCACGACCCAAACGGGTGTCGCAGGGCACGGCACGAGCAGCCCGTACGATGTTCACAATACGCTCATCGCCGCCGGGCCAGATATAAAATCAGGCTTGGTGAGCGACGTGCCGAGCGGCAACGTGGATTTCGCCCCGACGCTTTGCTTTCTGAACGGTATCCGCCCTCCCGACACCATGAATGGCCGCGTCTTAAAAGAACTACTCCGTAG
>JBKJOA010000076.1:0-3901 GCA_046593365.1 Limisphaerales bacterium | reverse complement strand
CTCAACGCGGTCAGTCTCGCCGCTTATTATCCGTTCCTGCCTAAAGACCGCGCGCACGGCAAAGTTCGCAATCAACTATTTTTTGATTGGCACGTCACCACCACGAAGGTCGATGCGCAGGAACGGATAATAAGCGGCGAGACTGACCGCGTTGAGCTGGTCGGCGTCAACCAGTGCCCAGGTGGAAGAGGGATTGCGAATTTCGCGCACGCGTTTGGGCAACTCATCGAGGCCAGAGGCACCGCTGGGAAGACTGCCATAGGGATAGCCGAACGGGCGCGAGATCACGTCATTGGTTTTATTTTGCACTTCCACACTGACCAGATAGCTCAACGGTTGGCGCAAGGAATTCAACGAAGTGCCGGCGGACGCTGGTGTCCAGGCTTGTTGCGCGGCGGGGCAGATGGCGACCTGCAACCGGCGCACCTCGGGAGTGGGTGCAGGCAGTCCGAGATAAGTGGCAATGTAAAACGGCAACCGTATGCGGGCATCTTTACTGCCGTCGTTGTAATAGGTGTCGTAAAACCCTTGCCAGACCGGGCCGGGCAAACGGTCGTCGTGATCGCCGGTGTACATCTCAATGGCGGTCCCGAGCTGTTTTAAATTGCTGACACACTTGATGCGGTGCGCGCTCTGTTTTGCCTTCGCCAAACTTGGCAATAAAAGCGCGGCGAGAATCCCAATGATGGCAATCACGACGAGTAACTCGATCAAGGTAAACGCGCTAAATCCTCGACCTTTAGAAATTATTTTTTGATAATGGACGGCAGCCATAAAAGCCTCACTTCCGAATTAATTAAACATCATGATTTATTGTGCACTGGCAAGGAAATTTACGTGGGAGCGCCCGCCGCAATTCATCTCTCTCCTTTACGCAAAAAAAAATGGCCGTAACATGAGCCGGTGATTCTACTTGAAGCGTGCCCGTTATTCAAAAATCTGACTGAGCCGGAGCTTGCGCGCGTCCGATCTGCGGCGCGCGAATTCACATTTGCCGCAGAAGAAACCATTTTCAAAGAGGGCGATCCCGGCAACGGACTTTACGTTGTGAAAAGTGGGCGAGTGCAAATCTCGGTCGTCTTGAATCAAGCGGCTCGAGTGGTCCTGACGCGGCTCAATCCAGGCGACTTATTTGGCGAAATGGCTGTGCTTGATGAAAATCCTCGCTCCGCCAGCGCCACCACGGAAACGGAAACCATCCTTTATTTTATTTCGCGCGAAGACCTGTTGCTTCTCCTGGAATGCATCCCACGCCTCTCCTCTTTTTTCGTGCGTGAAATGAGCCAGCGACTTCGTGACTTCAATTCGCGATATGTCCACGAAACGTTGCAAGCCGAACGGCTATCGCTGCTGGGCCGGTTCGCCAGTTCCATTGTTCACGATTTGAAGAATCCGTTGAACATCATCGGCCTTGCCTCCGAAATTGCTGGAGCGGAGACGACGAGCGTCGCTCTCCGCCGCTCCGCGCGGGATCGAATCAGCAAACAGGTAAAACGGATCAGCGGCATGTTAAATGAATTGCTGGAATACGCGCGGGGTTCACAGCCGAACATGATTTTGGTGGAATCGGACTTTGACTTTTTGGTGCGGAGCGTGGTTGAAGAATTACAGCCCATTGCGGACGCGAAATCTGTGCGGCTGGAATTTCAAAACAACCCCCCCGCCATAATGCTGTTGATCAATCCGCCGCGTCTCGCCCGCGTTTTTCATAATTTGATTCATAATGCGATCGAGATGCTTCCCGATGGCGGAACGATTTTCCTCCGCTTTACCCAGGAGCAAACGGAGTTGGTGACGGAAATTGAAGACAGCGGCCCGGGTATTGCGCCGGAAATCGTGGACACGCTTTTTGAAGCCTTTGCCACACACGGAAAGTCCCACGGAACCGGGCTTGGTCTTTCCATCTGCAAACGAATTGTTGAAGATCATCGCGGGCGAATTTATACCCGGAGCGAGCCGAGGCGCGGTGCCATTCTTGGGTTCACTCTTCCACTGCCGCCGCCTTGATTGTGAACCGGATTCGTTTATTACCTGAACATGTCGCGAACCAAATCGCCGCAGGCGAGGTGGTGGAACGTCCGGCCAGTGTTGTCAAGGAACTCGTGGAAAACGCGCTCGATGCGAACTCGGCGCGCATCACCGTGGAAATCCAAGCGGGCGGGCGGAGCTTGATCCGCGTGACCGATGACGGATTAGGCATGAGCAAAGATGACGCGTTGCTCTGTCTTGAACGCCACGCCACGAGCAAGATTCGCAAGGCGGAAGATTTAAGCGCGATAGCGACGATGGGTTTTCGCGGAGAAGCTCTGCCGAGCATCGCGAGCGTGAGCCGCTTTACTGTGACCACACGCGAGCGCGATAGCGACGCGCCCGACGGAACACAGGTCGTCATCAACGGTGGAAAAATCCTCGAAGTCAAAGCGGCCGGCAGCGCGACTGGAACCATCATTGAAGTGCGGCAACTTTTTTTTAATCTGCCGGCGCGCCGAAAATTTTTACGCAGTGAAGAAACTGAATCGGCGCACATTCAACATTATCTCACGCTCGCCGCGCTTGCTTACCCGGAGGTGGCCTTCACCTTTTTGAAAGACACCCGCGTCGTGTGGCAACTGCCTGCTGCGAAGGTCGAAGAAAATGACCCTTCCCGCAGCCACGCTCTGCGTGAGCGAATGCGCTCTCTGCTTGGGGGTGAAATGAAATTGCTGGCCGTGAATTTTTCCAGCGAACTTCTTTCCAACGATGACAATCCTGATTCTGAAACTTTGTCGTTGGAAAGGCGGAATTCCAAATTTCATCTCTGGGGTTTCATCGGCGCACCGGGCGTGGCCCGCTCGTCGCGTGAAGACCAGCATGTTTTTGTGAACCGGCGTCCGGTGGAAAATCGCGGCTTAAATTTCGCGCTGCTGGAAGGCTATCACACGGCGTTGATGAAAGGCCGTTACCCGGTCTGCTGTTTGTTTCTGGAAATTAATCCAGCGGAAGTGGACGTGAATATTCACCCTTCCAAACGCGAAGTGAAATTTCATCGTGAACGGACGGTTCGGCAACTCGTCACGCAGGCCGTGCGCGAAACGCTGTTGAAGTTTCATGCACCTCCTGAAAACTCGCAGCAGGATTTCGTCCCAGAGACAATAGCACCGGGCACCCGAATTTTTTTTCCAGAACGCGAAACGCCCGCGCCTCCGCTGGAACTCACCTCGCTTCAAATCCAAAAGCCGCTGGAAAGGCCGGCAGAGTTGCCGAATTTTCCCAAACTTTCCAAGCCCTTGCCAAACTGGCCGACGCGCGAACCGGTTACGACTGTCGCACCCGCTCATCTCTCCAGAACTCAAGACTCCGAAATAAAACCTTTTTCTAACGCCGACCCGGTTCCTTTGTTGCGCGTCCCTTTGCGTTTGGTAGGCGTGGTGGGGAAACTTTACGTCGTGCTGGAGTCGGATCGGGGTCTGGTCTTGCTCGATCAACATGCGGCGCACGAACGCATTTTATTTGAGCAAATGTTGCGGCGACTCGAGGAACAAGGGAACGCCATGTCGCAACGTTTGCTTCTGCCGGAAACCATTGAACTGTCGGCAAAGGACGGCAATTTTCTGCGACAACAAATTCCATCGCTCACTCGACTTGGAGTTGGTTTGAGCGAATTTGGCGAGCGCACATTTCTCCTCGATGCTTTACCCCCGTTCGTCAAAGTTTCGGAACCGCGCCGTTTTGTTCTGGAGCTAATCGATGAATTGAAAGCGGCTGGGCAAAGTGTCAATTCGCTGCGCTTGGGCGAACACACGGTCGCGAAAACCGTGTGCCGTCACGCCGTCAAAGCCAATGATCCGCTGGCACCACCGGAATTGGAAAACCTGGTAGATGACTTGCGCCATTGCAGCATGCCATACACCTGCCCTCATGG
>JBKJOA010000044.1:0-12241 GCA_046593365.1 Limisphaerales bacterium | reverse complement strand
CCGATATGATCCGCCTCGGTTTCTTGCAGGCGACTATGCGGCAATTCGCGTCCGACCTTTGCGACAATTCCATAAGCGAGTCCGAACCCCGATTGGGTAATGGGTTGGGCGTTGGCTGAAAGTGCGCTGACCGCTTGTCCGCCGAGCGCCAGGGCCTTCGCTTCGCTCATTCGTTCTGCGCCATGATGCGCAACGGCATGGGCGACTTCATGTGAAATCACCGTGGCCAATCCCGCCTCATCTTGAGTGATCGGCAAAATGCCCGTGTAAACGCCGATTTTCCCACCGGGCAAACAAAACGCATTCGCTTCTTTGCTTTCAAAAACCACAAATTCCCATTGCGCGTTTGGCAGACTCGAACCGGCAACCTCGGCAATTTTCTGGCCCACTTTTTGCAGGAGCGCGTTGGCGGCCGGGTCTTTGCTGATGGGAAGCTCCTTTTTCATTTCATCAAACGCAGTGAGGCCCAGTTGCGTTTCGTCACCGGCTGAAACAAAATTCAACTGGCGTCGCCCGGTTTCTTTTACCGTCGTGCAACCTGTGAGCCAAAGTGTTGTGATTAATACAAAAGACCAAGTGTGCAATTGCAATTTTTTCATAATTTCCATTTTGATGTTTTCCAAAGTCCTGAATAAAATTAACGGGAACAACTTATTTTACAACCGTTCGCACCCTGTATTTCTATTCAGGGAATCTGAGCATTCCTTTGAAAAAGATTTCCACTTGTCAGCACCCGCAACGGAGACTTACATTGCTACGTGGCGAACAAAGGACTTTCCAATGACAAATTTCTCGGGCGCGTTCGAGAATATCTCATCTCGGAAAATGGAATCTGCGAAACCGATTCTCAAGGAAAAAGTGCAACCGCCATTCCCCTCGACACCGTTCAGGAAAATAATTTTTATCTGTTTGATTCCGATTCGCTGCTTGCCTTCGGTCACACCATCGAAGATTTGGCGTTGGAAGAAGCGAGCGGCAGTCTGCTCGCCGCCATGCAGGACGCCGCCCAATTCGATCCTTACCGTGAACGCTATTGGCAACTCGCGACCACATTGGATGACGTTCAACTTGTTGCTACCGGAAAACTAGCCCGTTTGGGCAACGTGAAATTTTGCGCCGACGCCAAAGAACTGGTTAAGAAATTTTGGATGGTGCTTTACGAAGGGCCAAAATTCCAGGCAATGCTGCTTTGTGAGCAGATGAATGACGCGAAAAAGTTCGAGGAGAAAAAGTTCGTCGGATTTTACACATTTAATCCGAGAATAATTGCTCAAGCCCGCGAAGACATGGCGGAATCCCTCGGCGGCGATTGTCCGGGATTAAAGCGATTCGCTGGCCTTCAACAAATGGATCAAGCGGCCAAGAAAATTAAAGTCGGATTCGCCCGAGAGAAAGAAGCCATGGATATCGCCATTCAAAAATTACAGAGCCACGAAAAACATTATCGCGTCCATCATTTTGTTGCGGATTTGAATAAAACTTTGGAACGACTGAACCGGTTGCAAACTCATTTGCCGGAGTTGATTGTTGAGCCGCAGAAAAAAAATGATTGAACTGATCCAATTTCCTTGGAGTCCGTTTTGCATGGTGACCCGCCGAATTTTGGAATACGGACAAATTCCTTTTAAAATTACGAACATTCCAAATGGCGAACGCTCGCTCGTCTGGCGCGTGACCAAAGAGCGTTACTATCAAGTCCCTGTGATTCGCGATGGACGAAATGTCATTTTCGAAACGGACGAAAATTCGCAAGTCATCGCAAAGTATCTCAACGAAAAATTTCAGCTAGGAATCTTTCCGCCAGAATGGCGCGGGCTTCAAGCCATCCTCTGGCAATACATCGAAAATGAAATCGAAGGACCCTGCTTCAAGCTCGACGACATTTACTGGGAAGAAATCGTTCCGAAATCCGATCAGCTTCGATTTCTTCGGCACAAGGAACGAAAGTTTGGACGTGGTTGTCTGGATCAATGGCGCGATCAGCAAAAAGATTTGCTCAAACAGCTTTCCGAAAAACTGATTCCATTCGAACAAATGCTTTTGCACCGGACGTTTCTCCTCGACCCCCAGCCGCGTTTCGTTGATTTCGATTTGTTCGGGATGCTTTCTAACTTTCTTTACTCCGGTCATTACAAATTACCTGCGGCTCACACCAACTTGAAAAACTGGTTTGAGCGAATTTCTAAAATCAAACTGCCAACCGCAAAACTCACTCGTGAAAAATTACGTCCTTGATACAAACGTTCTCCTCCATGACCCGCAATCGGTTCTCAACTTCAAAGCCAACAATGTTCTGATCCCAATCGATGTGATCGAGGAGCTAGACCGCTTTAAACGCGAGTCAAACGAACTCGGTTCCAACGCCCGGCAATTTTCCCGCACCCTCGATAAACTGCGGGAAAAAGGGAAATTGAACAAAGGCGTTCGTCTCGAAAGCGGCGGTTTTTTGCGCGTCATTTTTCACGACAAAGATGACAACGGACATCTTGTTTTTGGAAACAAAACCGTGGACAGCCGCATCGTCGCGATGGGATTGGCCGTTCAAAAAGCCGAACCAAAAGTTCCGACGATCATTGTTTCCAAAGATATTAATTTGCGGCTTAAAGCCGATGCGTTTGGCCTCGAGGCTCAGGATTACGAAACGGACCGCATTTTCTTGTCGGACCTTTATACCGGCATGATCGAACAAACGATCAGCGCCGAAAAAATGGCGAGGTTTAGAACGGAGGGGGAACTCGAACTCAACGGTGGTGGTAAATATTTCCCGAACGAATATTGCACGCTGACCGAAGAAACGAATCCGAAACGCACCGCGCTGACAAAAGTCGATCCAACCGGAACGAAACTCATTCCGATTCTTGATTGCCGAGAAGGAGTTTGGGGAATCAAGCCGCGAAACCGGGAACAGCATTTTGCTTTCGATGCGTTGCTCGACGATAAAGTCAAACTGGTAACGCTCATGGGCAAAGCCGGAACGGGAAAAACTTTGATGGCGATGGCCGCCGGTTTGAAGCGAACGGTTTTAGATCGCGAATTTCGTCGGCTTGTCGTGGCACGTCCAACCATTTCAATGGGCAAAGAACTTGGATTTTTGCCGGGATCACTCGAAGAAAAACTGGCGCCGTGGATGCAGCCGATTCATGACGCGCTCGAAATGCTGAGCGATTTGAACATGGGACACGAACATCGTCGCAGCACCGATTTGATGCGCACCGGAAGTATTGTGGTTGAAGCGCTGAGTTACATTCGCGGACGCAGCATCGCCAATCAATTCATGGTCATCGACGAGGCACAAAATCTGACGCCGCTTGAAGTGAAAACGATTATCACTCGCGTCGGTCACGGAACGAAAATTATTTTCACCGGCGACCCTTATCAAATCGACAACCCTTACGTGGATTCATCCTCGAACGGATTTAATTACATCATCAGCAAATTTCGTTCGCACGCGATTGCCGCGCACATCGAATTGCAAAAAGGCGAGCGCTCGGATCTGGCGGAATTGGCGGCGAATATTTTGTAAGTTTGGACAAGCAAACTCTGGCTCTTGACCAAAGACAAATTTCTTCCGGCCTGGCCCGAGCCGACGGATATTGAAGAGCAAACTAAAAAACTAATTTCCTACGCCTCGGTTGGATTGCGCTCCGTTTGACCTTTTCCAAGTTTATATGAAATCGATTGTTCCAAAGAGACTGCTGTGCATTTTCACCCTGTCGCTTGCCGCTTTGCTCAGTGCGTGCGGAAAGAAAGAAACCAAACCGACTGCGCGTCCGCCCGCTGAAGTTTCGGTGATTACTGTGGCTATGGAGAGCGTGAATCGCACGACCGAACTACCGGGGCGAATCAATCCGATGCGCGAAGCACAGGTGCGCGCGCGCGCCACGGGAATTCTGCTCAAACGTTTGTTCGTGGAAGGCTCGAACGTCAACGCGGGCCAGGCGTTGTTCGAAATCGACCCGATTCCGCTACAGGCAAGTCTCAATAGCGCCAAAGCGTCGATGGCAAAAACGGAATCCGCATTGAAGGAGTCGCAAGCCAATGTTGATCGCTACAAGGAGTTGGTCAAAATTAACGCGATTAGCAAACAGGTTTATGATCAGGCGGCGGCCACACTCGGACAAAATGAAGCGGAGCTCCTCGTGACAAAAGCGGCGTTGCAAACGGCTGAATTGAATCTTGGATACGCACAGGTCAACGCACCCATCTCGGGTCGGATTGGAAAAGCCTTGGTCACAGAAGGCGCGTTGGTCAGTGCAGCGGAAGCCACTCAACTTGCCGTGATTCGCCAGCTTGATCCTGTCTATTTTGATTTCACGCAGTCGAGCACGGATGTATTGCGTCTGAAACGCGCATTGGAAAATGGAACACTCCAGAGCGTTGCTCCAGGTGAGACGCGTGTGGCCTTGATTCTGGAAGACGGAACAGCTTATCGGCACATGGGCAAGCTGTTGTTCTCTGATATTTCAGTCGATCCGACCACGGGCATGATTACCCTGCGCGCTGAAGTCCCGAATTCAGAAAATCTCTTGATGCCCGGCATGTTTGCACGCGCGCAAATCGTCGAAGGCGTCAACACGAATGCCCTCACGATACCGCAACGGACCATCACTCGGGGCGCGGCGGGAGTTTCCACGGTACTTGTAGTCAATAACGAAAATAAAGTTGAATCGCGAACCATCGAAATTGATCGCACCGTGGGCAGCAAAGTCGTGGTTGCCAAAGGATTGAAGGCAGGCGAGCGCATTATCGTGGAAGGTTCCCAAAAAGCGCCTCCCGGTTCTATCGTTAAGCCAGTTTTGTTTGCTGATCCCGCAGCAACGAACGCTCCTTCTCCCGCCAAATAAGGAACGACCATGGCACAATTTTTTATCAACCGCCCTGTCTTCGCATGGGTCGTTTCCATTCTCATCATGGTCCTCGGCGGTCTGGCGATCACGCAATTGCCCGTTGCGCAATATCCGAGCGTCGCGCCGCCTTCTATTTCCGTTACGGCGAATTACGCCGGCGCTTCCGCTGAGACCATGCAAGAAACGGTCACCTCCGTCATCGAACAACAGCTCAACGGAATTGATAATCTGCTTTATATGTCGTCGAGCAGCGACGCATCAGGACTGGCTACCGTCACGCTGTACTTTCTTCCCGGAACAAATCCCGACACCGCGCAAGTTCAGGTGCAGAACAAAGTGCAACTGGCCACGCCGAGTCTGCCGCAAACCGTGCAGCAGCAAGGGGTCGTCGTGGCGAAGGCCACCCGCAATTTCATGATGTTCTTCACGCTCTCCACGACCGATGACAGCCTCGACGAGGTCGCTTTGGGAAATTACATTGCCTCCAGTGTTCTCGATCCGATTCGACGCGTTACGGGCGTGGGCGAAGCGAACATGTTCGGTTCGCAATACGCGATGCGCGTTTGGATCAATCCAGACAAGCTGAACAGCTTTGGCCTCACCGCAGCCGACGTAACCACGGCCATTCAAAATCAAAACACGCAGGTTCCGGTCGGTCAAATCGGAGCAAATCCCGCCGTGGAAGGACAACAGCTCAACGTGATTATGCAGGGACAAAGCACGCTGCGCACCGTGCCGGAATTTGAAAATATTCTGCTTCGCACGAACCCAGACGGCTCTCGCGTTTTGTTGAAAGACGTGGCGCGCGTCGCTCTTGGCGCGGAAAATTATGGGACGAAAGCGCGCGTCAATGGACATCTTTCCGCCGCCGTGGCAATCAAACTTGCACCGAGTGCGAACGCGCTTAACACCGCTGTGGCTGTCCGTGCAAAAGTCGCTGACCTTTCCAGATTTTTCCCGCAGGGCGTGCGGGTCGATTATCCGTTGGACACATCGACTTTTGTGAAAATCTCCATCGAAGAAGTTCTCAAAACACTTCTCGAAGCCATCGTGTTGGTTTTTTTGGTGATGTATTTATTTCTTCAAAATATTCGCGCGACGCTTATTCCGACGATTGTGGTTCCGATTGCGCTTCTTGGCACGTTCGCCTCCATGCTCGCGTTTGGGTTTTCCATCAATGTCCTGACTCTGTTCGGAATGGTTTTGTCCATCGGGATTCTTGTCGATGACGCCATCGTCGTCGTGGAAAACGTGGAGCGGATCATGGTTGAAGAAGGTCTTTCGCCTCTGGAGGCGACGCGCAAAGCAATGGGACAAATCACCGGTGCGCTCATCGGAATCACGCTCGTTCTCACGGCGGTTTTTATTCCAATGGCCTTTTTTAGTGGTTCGGTTGGAACCATTTACCGACAGTTCTCCCTGGCGCTTGTATCGTCGATGTTGTTCTCGGTGTTTCTCGCGATGTCGCTGACTCCCGCGTTATGCGCGACGTTGTTGAAACCGATTCCCAAAGGACACAAACACGAGAAGCGCGGATTCTTCGGCTGGTTTAATCGTTCATTTGCAAAAGGCACCACACATTATCAGTCGTCGATTGGGCGGATTTTAAAACATAGCCCGGCGGCTATCGTCCTGTTTTTGATTATCATTTTGTTGGTCGGTTTTCTTTACGCGAAACTGCCGTCGTCGTTTTTGCCGGCGGAGGATCAAGGTTATTTCATCACCAACATTCAACTGCCGGTTGGCGCGACGCAGGAACGAACCGACGCTGTTCTCAAACAGGTCGAAGAATATTTTTTGAAGCAGCCCGAAATCGAAAGCTTCATCACCGTCGCCGGGTTTAGTTTCAACGGACGCGGCCAAAACTCAGCACTTTCGTTCGGACGATTGAAGGACTGGAGCAAGCGCAAAGGTCCTGAGCACACGGTTGAATCGGTAATCGCCCGCGCGGCTGGAAAATTTTCCTCGGTCAAGGACGCCATCATTTTCCCGCTGAATCCGCCGGCAATCAGTGAGTTGGGCAACTCGACTGGGTTCGATTTTCAGTTGCAGGATCTCGCGGGACTCGGCCACGAAAAATTACTCTTGGCGCAAAGGCAATTGTTGGAAATGGCCGCCAAAAATCCCACGATCGTTGGTGTGCGCGTGCAAGGTTTAGATGACGCCGCACAGCTTAAAATCGACGTGGACGAAGACAAAGCCAGCGCACTCGGCGTTTCGCTCGGGGACATCAACACCACGCTGCAAACCAGTTTTGGATCGTCCTACGTCAACAACTACATCAACGGCAATCGTGTTCAGCGCGTGATTGTTCAGCTTGATGCGCCGTTCCGCATGTCGCCTGATGACGTGAAAAATGTCTATGTCCGTAATCGCACGGGAACGATGGTGCCGCTATCCACATTCACAACGGTGAGATGGATTTATGGTTCGCCCCAATTGCAGAACTACAACGGATTTCCGTCCTACGAATTCGTCGGCGCTCCTGCCCTGGGAAAAAGCACTGGCGAAGCGATGGATGCGATGGAAGAGATGGCGAAACAATTGCCCGCTGGAATCGGCTACGAATGGACCGGCCAATCCTACGAAGAACGTTTGTCCGGCTCGCAAGCGCCGAAGCTGTACGCACTTTCCCTGCTGGTCGTGTTCCTCTGTTTGGCTGCGCTCTACGAAAGCTGGTCGATTCCGTTGTCCGTAATTCTCGTGGTGCCTCTCGGGATTTTAGGCGCATTGCTCGCGACGAAGCTCCGCGGTTTGCCAAACGATGTTTATTTTAAAGTCGGATTGCTCACCATTGTTGGACTTGCGACCAAGAACGCGATTTTGATTATCGAATACGCGAAGGATCTTCAAGCGGAGGGAAAGGGTTTGATTGAAGCCACGCTCGAAGCGGTTCACTTGCGGCTCCGGCCAATTCTCATGACGTCGTTCGCGTTTATCTTGGGCGTGATGCCGCTCGTCATTAGCACCGGTGCGGGTTCCGCGAGCCGCAATGCCATCGGCACCGGAGTCGCCGGTGGAATGTTTACCGCGACAGCGCTGGGAATTTTTTTGATTCCAGTATTTTACGTGGTCGTCCGGCGGATTTTTAAAGGGAAAGTGAAACCTGCTCCGAAACCTGGGCCGGGAGTTGATGGCGTCGGTGGCAGCAAGGAGCAAACGGTATGAAGAAGGATCACTTTTTAATTCTCGGCATCGGCGCGCTTTTGGGCGGCTGCACGATGGTGCCGCAGTACGAGCGTCCCGCCGCTCCGGTCAGCGATTCGTGGCCGAAAGGCGCAATGCAAACATCCACGACGAACACCGTCGGCGATATTGATTGGCGCGATTTCTTCGACGATCCGCGCTTGAAAAATTTGATTGAACTCGCGCTAAAAAATAATCGCGATTTGCGAGTCGCCGCGTTACGAGTCGAACAGGCGCGCGCGCGGTATCGCATTCAACGAGCGGAACTTTTCCCCGGCGCCCAGGGCAACGCGAGCATGGTTCGGCAGAAGTTTTCGGGCGCTGTGACCGCTTTCAACGGAGGCGCCGTTCTCACAACGTATAGTCTTGATGTCGGCGCGGCCTACGAGGTGGATCTTTTTGGCCGCGTGCGAAGCCTGAAAAGGGAAGCGCTGGAAAAATATTTCGCCACCGACGAAGCACGAAAAAGCGTGCAGATAGCGCTCATCTCCGAAGTGGCCTCACAGTATTTAACGTTGTTGCAATTTCGGGAGGCCAAAGCCATCGCGCAACAAACACTGGAAGCAGTCCAGACCTCTTATAACCTCAACAATCGCAGCTTTGAGGCAGGCGTTGCTTCGGAATTGGACTTACAAACGGCAGCGGCGCAGGTCCAAACTGCGCGGGTCAATATTGCCGGTTACTCGCAGCTTTTGGCGCAAGCCGAAAACGGGTTTGTATTACTGGTGGGGCAACCGCTGCCGCAAAATCTTCCTTCCGACCAATCGTTGAGACAAGAGCATTTCCTTACTGACTTGCCCGTTGGCATCCCTTCTGAAGTGTTACAGCGTCGTCCCGATATTCTTGCCGCCGAACACACTTTGAAAGCCGCCAATGCAGACATCGGCGCGGCCCGAGCCGCATTTTTTCCGCGAATTCTTCTTACCGGTACCGCCGGTACCGCCAGCGCTAAATTAACCGATTTATTTACCGGCCCATCCGCGACGTGGAGTTTTTCTCCGCAGATAACAATTCCCCTTTTCGATGTCGGCGGTACCAGGGCAAAGCTGAATGTATCGAAGATCAGCAAAAGTATTGAAGTCGCCAATTATGAAAAAACCATCCAAACGGCGTTTCGAGAAGTAGCAGACGTGCTGGCTGTTCGCTTGACACTTGACGAGAAACTCAGAGCACAAGAGTTGTTGTTAAACGCCCAGCAAAAACGTTTTGACCTCACGAATGCACGTTATCGCCAGGGCGTGGACAGCTACGTGGACGTTCTCCTCGCGCAACAAGATCTTTATGCTGCGCAGCAAAATCTTTTGCAATTCCAGGCCGCGCGACTGCTCAACGCCGTCGCGCTTTACCGTTCGCTCGGAGGTGGTTGGAAATCGTGATCCGTCGTTGAAAGTGAACAGCTTTCGCACTGTGAATCTTCACGGTCTCCGTTCGTCATAAACAGGCGGCTCAACGGGCGGTGGTGGCACTCCATATCGACGCGGCTCAGGATATCTGTCGATTCCCGCCGGTTCCTCCATTCGACCCCGATAATTTGTTTCGCGGGTAAGATTCGCAGCGACGCCGTTAAGAATTTGGTTTTCCCAGTTTTTAAACCAGGCGACCGGCAAGCCTGCTTGACGACTGACAACTTCGACCTGTGTCTCGTGCGGAGAAACCTGAGTGATCCAGACGCCAACGTTTTCTCCCATGGTATGCATTTGTAATCCGCGCGTCGCCCCGATGTATCCGCGTGTCTTATCCGCAGTGCGAACATCCAATTCTCCTGCCTGAGCTGCATCCACAGCGGCCCGCCAAACCTCATCATACGGAGCAGCAAAGACCATTTTTTTGCCGTTACCTTCCATTTGGGCAACTCGCGATGGAGTGACACAGCCGACTAGAACCGCGCAGGTCGATAGACCGAACAAACATAGAAATCGTTTCATATAAGTTTTTCCTTTCCAATAAAGTTCGTCGCCCTAACACAAAACTCAATGCGGGCAAACCCCTCAATTATTCCAAAGTAACTTCCATTAGGAATAAAATGCTGCGATTGTTCCGCCTAAAGTCGCATAAAAAATTTGATGTTTGATTCAGTGACACGAGGTGGAAAAGAGTTGAAGTCAAAAGTGATCTGCTTTTCAAAAAAAATCCGCGTTGGCCGTCTTTGCCGACCAACGCGGATTCGGTTATAGCTGCGTTGATTTTTTAATATCAATCCCAATTGCGATCCCTACGCGTAAGAAGGAAATTTCAGGTCAGGATTATTGTCGAAGAGGCAATTGGTCGCTGGTGCGGACTGCGCGATAGTTGGTGGTGCCGTTTTTCAATCCCGCGCCAAAGCTGCCGGTGATGGTCGTGTGGCACACGATTTCCGAAGAAGAATCTTCGAACTCAATTCCGTTTGCCGGGATTGGCCACATTATTAGTCGCCGTGCCGACGCGGAACCCTGTCGCATTCACGTCAGAATCGCTGATCGCAACTTTTGCGCGGTCGGTCACATGAATGCCATAGTCGCGGTTGTTTCCGATGCGGCAGTTGTGCGACGTGTTGCAACTCGCGTTTGAGTCGGCTGTTCTCCTCTACAAGTTGCTGGACCGAACGCTGCCCCGGCCCGGTGGCCGGCAGCGCGCGGAGCGTTTGAAGTTTTCGTCGTATCCTTTGTGTTGGCACGGAATTGGGTTTTCGTGGTTCAAGGTGTCTGGTGCTTTTAGCCCACACATTCACCCAACGCTTGTCCTCCCATTCGAGGCAAGGCCACTGCTCCGCCGCGTATTGGCGGACGTCTTGGTGATTTTCATCGAGGGGAAATATGGGACGGGGGTTGGCGGGAATCTTTGGTTGTTCGTCGCGGAAAATTTTTTACCAACCGAATAAGCTGGCCGACTTTGCGGATTTTTTCGCGAAGTTTTCGTGGGCTAGTTTCTGACGCATTTCCGGTTTCATAACTTCAGCAACTTCAAATTATGCCGTTGTAGAATGTTTTCCAACAAAGTTTTGTCGAGATTGGACTGCTGGAGCATCTGTTCAATACGCGCCTTGTCTTTCTGTCGTCCAACGCTGGCGGCAATGGCAACAATGTGTTCGGCGCGAAAGACTTTTGCAGGCACGCCTTCGAATTCGATTCGATGAGCGTGGCGGTAGCCCAGGCTTACCTGACACGCAGCCCCGAAGGCAGCGGCGTTTGCAACGAAGGCCCGCCGTGGCTTGCGATGCCCGTGAAAAGCCGCATTGGCGCGCTCCAAGCGCAGTGGCAACAGGCGGAAAAGCTGCACCGCACTGAAGGGCCGGTTGTTTACGAAGCTCTGGCGAAAGAACTTTACGGTCGCCTGCGTGAAACTTGGGAGCGCGCAGTCGAGGAAGTTTTGCTGAATGGTGCGGTCGTGCGGTTTCGTCGGGGCGTAACTGGTCCGGGCCGACCAGCACGCCGCCGTGGCGCGGCACGGTGAACGTCTCGTCGCCCACGCGCAGGCGCCCCGTGCCTTCCAATACGAAATAAAACTCCTCCGCGCGGATGTGCTTGTGCAGCGTGTTCGCACTCTTGGGCGGCAACCGCCAGAGCCGCGCACCAAGATTCTCGCTCCCGGTGCGCTCCAGAAAATCCGCGTTCGGGATCTTCATCAGGTTGGACGGTCGCCAGTGCAGATCGTCTGGCGTGATGAGACGATATCCTTGAAACGTTTTCATAAGACAAAACAGTGGACACTAATTTCCCGAATTTTCACGAATTGAATTCGCGTTAATTAGTGCAATTCGTGTCTGGGTTCAAATCCTTAGCGAGCCACGGAAACCCCTGCCTTGATAGTAAGATTCCACACCGTTGTGACCCACGAAAACGCGGCCGTAGCGGCGATCACCATAAATCGCGCCGCCGAGTTTTCTAATCTCAACCGGTGTCTTCACCCAGCTCGACGACTTCGTGTCGAACTCTCCGAGTTTCTGCAGCTCGAAATATTGTTCTTCCGTCAAAAGCTCGATGCCCATGGCCGTTGCCATATCAACGACGGTGTTTTTCGGTTTATGTTCTTTCCTCGAATCCAGCGCTTCACGGTCATAGCAAAAACTGGTGCGGCCTTTAGGACTCTCCGCTGAACAATCATAAAAAACGTATTCGCCTGTCTTTTTGTCATGACTCACAACATCCGGTTCGCCGCCGGTTCGTTCCATTTCATGGAGCGACCACAATTTTTCCGGCTTCGCTTCCAACCTCGCCTGCACCTTGGCCCAG
>JBKJOA010000129.1:0-2626 GCA_046593365.1 Limisphaerales bacterium | reverse complement strand
GCGTTATGCCAATTAAAGCCGGATTACTGTTCTGTCACCTACGGAGCTGGCGGTAGCACGCGCGATAAGACGTTGATGATTGTCGATCGCATTCAACGCGACCACAAACTCCCAACGATGGCGCACCTGACCTGCGTCAATGCGACCACGGACGAAATTGCAAAAGTGCTGGAACAAGCTCGCGCGCTTGGAATCAAGAATATTTTAGCTTTGCGCGGTGATCCGCCGCCAGGCACGGGAGACTTCAAGAAAACGGAAGGTGGTTTTGAGTTTTCCTATCAACTTGTTGAATTCATTCGCGAGTTCGGCGGATTCTCCATCGGCACGGCTGGATTTCCTGAAGGCCACATTGCGTGCAAAGACGGAAAAGTAATTGATTGGCAAAGATTGAAAGCAAAAATTGATTGCGGTGCGGATTTCGTTTTGACCCAGCTTTTTTTTGATAACAACGATTTTTTTGAATTTCGCAATCACCTCGAACGGCTCGGCGTAACGGTGCCAATTGTTCCTGGCGTTTTGGCGATTCAAAGCGCGTCGCAGATCAAAAAATTCACGGCGCTTTGCGGTGCCAGAATTCCGGAAAAACTGATGACAAGGCTGGACGAACTTGGCGCCGACGACGAAGCCGTTTCGGAATTTGGAATTCAATACGCGACCTGCCAATGCGAAGAACTTTTGCGCGAGGGCGTGCCGGGGTTGCATTTTTACACGCTGAATAAATCTGGCCCGGCCACGAAGATTTTGAAGAATTTAGGGTTGGCGTGAATTGCAAATTATTTACTGATGCCGCGCTCGCTGCTGCGGACAAACTCCATCAAATGCTGAAGTTCAGGTGACGAAGGCAACTCCTCTTCGATTCGCTTGAGTGCGTTTGAATTGGTCAAGCCATCGCGGAATAAAATTTTGTAAGCCTGCTTGAGCGCCGATTGTATTTCTCCGGAAATTCCGTTTCGTTCCAATCCAATTTTATTGATGGTGCGGGTTTCGGCAGGATTTCCATCGACCAACATAAAGGGCGGAACGTCCTGGGAAATCTTCGAGCAACCGCCGACGATCGACATTTTTCCGATTCGACAAAACTGGTGGATCGCGGCAAGGCCGCCGATGACCACGTAATCTCCGACGGTGACGTGCCCGGCAAGCGTTGCGACGTTCGACATGATGATGTGATTCCCGAGCGTGACGTTATGCGCGATGTGGCTGTAGGCCAGGATGTGATTGTTCGAGCCAACTTTCGTCATGTCGCCATTGCCGGTGGCGCTGTTGATGGTCACGGATTCGCGAAAGGTATTGTTGTCACCAATTTCCGTTCGCGTCACGCCGCCTTTCCATTTCAAATCCTGCGACTTCAGGCCAAGGCTCGCGAACGGAAAAATCTCATTTCCGCTCCCGAGCGAAGTGTGGCCATCGATCACCACATGCGAATGCAATTGGCAATTTTCGCCAAGGATTACGTGTTCGCCAATCACGCAAAACGGACCGATGGAACAATTCGCGCCGATTTGCGCTTTGGGGTGAATGATCGCAGAAGAATGAATCATGGTAAATTTCTCAGCATAATGGGATTTGTCAGTCGTCCGTCGCCATTTTCTACGCGTCCATCAACATAAAGGTCACTTCCGCTTCGCTCACCACTTCGCCAGCGACGCTGCACACCCCTTTGGCCTTGCCTATTTTACCGCGCGATTTTGTCAGCTCAACCGAAATCACCAACGTGTCCCCCGGGCGAACCGGTTTGCGCCACTTCACACTTTCCGCCGACATGAAATACGCCAGCTTTCCAAAATTTTCCGCGCGACGCATCGTGAGAATCCCTGCTGCTTGCGCAATCGCTTCCAACTGCAACACCCCCGGCATAATCGGATGATTTGGAAAATGTCCCTGAAAATAAGGTTCGTTGATCGTCACGTTTTTCACCGCCACAACTTTGTCGCCGTTGATCTCAGTTACCTTATCAATCATCAGAAACGGATAGCGATGCGGCAGAAGTTTCATCACTTGCGAAATATCCAACGTCGCGGCGCCAACGGCGGCGTTCCAATCTTCCTGCGTGGGCATGGGGAGACTGTTCGCTTTGGGCGCGGCGAAGGGCGGCGGCGGCGCGAAGGTTTGGGCAGCAACCAATGGTTTGCGCATTTGCATAGTAATTTGCCGGGCGAGTTCGCAATTGGCTCCGTGACTCGGCTTGACCGCGACGATGTGTCCGGTGATCGGCCGACCAATCAGCGACAAGTCCCCGACGATGTCTAACATTTTGTGGCGAACAAATTCATCGGGATAACGCAACGGTTCCGTCGTGAGAATGGCGTCTTCGCGAATCACCACAGCGTTTTCCAAACTGCCGCCTTTGATGAGCCCACTTTTGATGAGAAATTCGATTTCTTCGTAAAAACAAAACGTGCGCGCGTGAGCGAGATCGCGTTCCCAGCTTTCCGGCGAAACTTCGACGCTGTAAAATTGTGAGTAACGCCCTTGCTTGTCTGAACTGGTGCAACTGATTTTAAAACCGTCGTGCGGAAAAATCGCCATCAACGTCTCGCCCATTTCCAGATCGATGGGGGTATGGACTTTGTAAATTTCACGCTGGACACCTTGCGGAATCACACCCGCCGCCTGAATCATTTTC
>JBKJOA010000502.1:0-2514 GCA_046593365.1 Limisphaerales bacterium | reverse complement strand
GCCTCACGCTACCAAGCTCGTAACCTCCTGCCCCCACTCAGGAACCAGCGAAGAACTTAAAACGGACAGTAGAAATAGATGCCATGAACCGTAGTCCAACATCTGCCGGGAGAAGATTTACTCTGAGAATAGATGCTCCGTAATACAGCAAATCGGACATCAGAGAAGACGCCCAGGCGAATTGCCTCGAACATCAAAACGTCTATTTTGCTCATCGGTTGCTTCAGCGTGGAATCGCTGATTGCATCCCGAATCTCCTTCGCCAAAAAAGCGATGTCCGAATTCATCCCGTGCCACTGCCCAAACGTGGCTGCCCTGAAAAAGAAAACGGCGGAAGGCCATCAGGGCTGAGACCGTGTCGGGTTGCAATCCCTATCCGCCTATTCGCAGGATATCATGGCGGGAACGGTTGGCGGCGCGAAGTGTCAGCACGATTGACACCCTCCATCGCGGGCGGGAGGATGGGATGAATGAGGAGATGCACTTCGGCAGTCGAATTCCTGTTAGGTCGCATAGAAACCGAATGTCGACATTCACGTTTATCGCGGATTACGATGGAGGCACTTACATCTCCCAAAGTGTCGGCGAGTCTCCGCGCGAAGCATTGCGAGCGTGGTCGCGGTCATTCGATTTTTCTGCCATTCCTCGGCTCAGTGCGAGAGACGCCCTGAAGCTGCGGCGAGATTTATCGGCAGACACTCTGACGCCGGTGGATTCCGTGCGGAGCGTTTGGTGTGTCAGTGGAGCGCCGAAGCGGAAAGGACTTTTCCTCATTCACATCATTAAGACACGAATGAGATGAGGATGTGAGGGACGGCGGCATGGCGCTCGTGCGGCCCGCATAGCAACCCGCGTGCCAATTCAGCGGCGCGGAATTTCAAAGGTTACCACTACCCAGTTTCGGGGTCGTGTCCGAGATGGAAATCTCCAGCCGGTAGGTTCGGCGTGCGGGCGTAATTCGTCGTCAGTCTTGCGAGCGAGACCAGAGGACCTTCCCTAATTCTACTGTCCGTTTTAAGTTCTTCGCTGGTTCCTGAGTGGGGGCAGGAGGTTACGAGCTTGGTAGCGTGAGGCCCGCGCGAGTTCGTTTCGCTGGAGCCAGCGTTGGACGGTGGCGGCGACGTGGGTGGGGGTGTTCGATTGGAGTTGGTGTTCGATGTGGGCTGCGATCAGGCGGCGGGCTTGAGGAACCGTCATCGCGGGTGTCGGTATTTTTTCCCCGCCGCGTCTCCTCATTGAGGAACCACGCGGTGATCAGCGACAGGGTTTGGTGGTGATGCCATCCGAGCCAGTTGCGGACTTGGTAGTCGCCCAGCCCCGCTTCGCTCTTGCCGCGTTGGAAGCATTCTTCGATGCGGTGTTCGGCCTTGGCGACGCGGGCGAACTCGATCAGAGCGGTGGTGTGGGCGGCGGCGTTCGAGAGGTAATAGTCGTGCTTGACGGTTCCATCCGACTGATGTTCGCGCGTGACGAACAACACTTCGTCCGGTCCCGTGCCGCCGCTCGGTGTGCGAGCCTGGACACGGCGAATCGTGGCGTCGATCACGAGCGGTCCCTGCTCGCCGTCGCGCACGTCCAGCGTGGTCCATGCGGACTTCGGGAGCGCCGCGCACCAGCGATCGACGCGCTGCCACGGCACCTTCGGATGGCGTCCGCGTCCCGAGTATTCCGGCGGTGGAACATCGGCGTCGCGGATCAACGTGTTCGAGGGAACCGCGAGCAAATAGCGTTCAGCGCGAGTCCGCAAAGCCTCACGAAACGGCCCGCAGCGGCCCATTTCATCGTCTCCCGTGACCCAGCCATGCGGCAGCCACGAACCACTTTCGTCGAGCATCTCCAGCGCCTGTTCGTGTCGCGTTTGGAACTTCACGTCCTTCGGTACTCCCGCCGCGCGGCAGCGCGCGCGATCCTTCGTCCACTCCTGGGGCAGGTACAGCCGCACGTTGACCAACGCGTGTTCGAGACGCGACACGTAGCCCATGTAGATCCCCACCTGACAGTTGTCGACCTTGCCCTGCCGACCGCTCCACTGCCGCGCGACCCCGACCGACTTCTTCCCCTTCTTCGCGAAGGCCGACGGGTCGAATACGATCACACCATCTGCTTCGCCGATCCGCTGACCGACCTGCCGCGCCAACTCCGTCAGCAACGGCGCGTACTCCCACGGCGACTCACCCACGAACTGCTGCATCTGCTTCCGGTCCTGCCCATGCAAGTACGCGATCCCCTCACCGGTCTTCCGCTCCAAGGTCGACAACAACCCCGACGAATACTCGACGAAATGCCGCCGCTGAGCCGCCGCCGTCAGCGCCCCCACAAACGGCTCGACAAATGTTTCGAGCCGCGCCGAAACCCCGACCCAATCCTCGGCAGACACCCGCGCCTGAGCCAACAACTCCTCACACCGAACTTCAAACCGCCCATCCATGGCAGACTCCCTTCCTGGATCAACAAAACCCCGAAGAGACTATCCCACAAAACCTTAGATTCGATAAAGACCAACGGACAGTAGAA
>JBKJOA010000312.1:0-3045 GCA_046593365.1 Limisphaerales bacterium | reverse complement strand
TAAAAGCAACGATTTGAGCGAACTCAAATTACGAATCCAACAAGTGTTCTCATCGCAGGAAACAAAGGAAAGTGCTTGAAATGTTACCTCTGCAACGAATTTTGTGTCCCACCGACTTCAGTGCGTATTCCGACGCAAACCGAATGCTCATTCCGATCCAAACCGAATGGCGATTCCGACGCAAACCGAACGCTCATTCCGACGCAAAGCGAATGGTGATTCCGATGGAATCCGAATGAGTTTGACCAGCGGTCTTTGATCAAAGACCGACTGAGCGAACAGAGCCTGAGCACCGCAGGATAAACCGAACACAAGGCCCGGTAGCCTTCCTTCTTTAAGGAGGCAAACCATGCCGAGGGAGCGTTTATCCATGCGTAAGATTCGAGAAGTTCTGCGCCTCAGGTTCGAGCAACGCCTGAGCCTGGCCAAGATCGCCGAGGCCTGTCAGGTCGGCATCGCCACCGTTCACGAGTATCTCAAACGCGCTCAAGAGGGCGGTCTGAGTTGGCCGCTGCCGCCCGATTGGAGCGATGAGCAGATCGAAGCGCGGCTTTTTCCACAGGCCTTGCCTTTGTGCACTGCGCCACGCGCCCAACCGGATTTGGCTCGCATTGCCCAGCAACTGCGACGCAAAGGCGTCACGCTTTTTCTGCTCTGGGAGGAGTATCGCGTCCTTCATCCCGATGGTTACGGTTACAGTCGTTTTTGTGATCTTTACCGCGATTATGCCGCGCGCTTGGATCCGCGTTTACGCCAAACCCACAAAGCCGGCGAAAAGCTCTTTGTGGATTACGCCGGGCAAACCATCGCCATTACCGAGCGCGCCACAGGAACCCCGCGCACGGCGCAGGTTTTTGTCGCCACCTTAGGCGCCAGCGATTACACCTACGCCGAAGCCACCTGGACGCAGGGACTCGAAGACTGGATAAGCTCCCACATGCGCGCCTTCGCCTTCTTTGGCGGCGTGCCGGAGCTTGTCGTGCCCGACAATCTCAAGTCCGGCGTCACTTCACCCTGCTACTACGATCCGCAGATTAACCCGACTTACCAAGAGATGGCCGAGCATTATGGCGTGGCCATTCTCCCGGCACGCGTGCGCAAACCCCGCGACAAAGCCAAAGTCGAGAATCACGTTTTGCATGTCGAACGGCGCATTCTGGCGCCGTTGCGGGATCGCAGCTTCCTGAGTTTGGAAGAGTGTAACCACGCCATCGCCGAACTCCTGGAGATTTTGAACCGCCGCTCTTTTCAGCACCTATCGACTTCGCGCCGTCAGTTGTTCGAGGAGTTGGAGTTCCCGGCGATGCAAGCCTTGCCTCTCGAAGCCTATTCGTTCGGGCAGTGGAAAAAGGCGCGCGTTAACATCGATTACCACATCGCGGTGGAGCATTGCTTTTACAGCGTGCCCTATACGCTGATTCGCCAGGAAGTCGAGGTGCGCCTTTCCCAAAACGTGGTCGAGGTGTTTTACAAAGGAGGGCGCGTGGCCAGTCACCCGCGCTGCACGATGACCGAAGCCGGAAACAGATTACAGCGCCACGTTACCTGCTCCGAGCATATGCCTAAAGCGCATCAGGCCTATTTGGAATGGACGCCGCAACGTCTGGCGCAGTGGACCGGTCGGGCCGGGCCCGCCACCGCCGCGCTGGTCGAACAGATTCTGCGCAGTCGCGCTCATCCCCAACAAGGCTTTCGTTCGTGTCTGGGCCTGATCCGACTGGCCAAAGAATACGGCGACGAGCGCCTCGAAGCCGCCTGCGCCAAAGCGCTGCTCATCGACTCACCCCGCTATAAAAGCGTGCGCTCGATCTTGCAACACAAATTGGATCAGGCACCAGACCAATCGCCAAACCCGGCACGCACCGGGGGCAGCCTCAGCGCCGACGCGGCCCACCATGCCAACATTCGGGGCGCGACCTATTATCAACCCGCCGCTCATCAACCCGCCGCTGAAGACCGGAACGACTCCACAGACCAAAGAGAAACAGGAGACCACTGATTGCTTATGCTCAACCATCCCACCCACGACAAGCTGCTCGCCCTCAAATTACCGGGCATGGCGGCGGCGCTCGAACAGCAGCGTCACTTTCCCAGTCACCTTCCCAACGGGGAGGTGATGAGCTTTGAGGCCATGAGCTTTGAGGAGCGTTTGGGACTCCTCGTGGATCGCGAGATGACCCACCGCAGCAATACCCAACTCGCACAGCGCCTCAAAAGCGCCCACCTGCGCCAGAGCGCAGTGCCCGAAGACATCGACTATCGCCAACCTCGTGGTTTGGATCGCGCGCTGACCTGCACCTTGTTGAGCGGCGAGTGGATTCGACGTCACGACAATTGCCTGATTACCGGCCCGACGGGCGTAGGCAAAAGTTACTTGGCTTGCGCTCTGGCCCATCAGGCCTGCCGCGACGGCTACCGTGTATCCTACGTGCGCGCCTCGCGTCTTTTTGCCGAGTTGGCCATCGCCAGAGCCGACGGTAGTTTTGGACGGCGCTTGCTCGCACTGAGCCGCGTCGAGCTGCTGGTGCTGGACGATTGGGGATTAGCACCGCTGTCGCTGGACAACGCCCGTGACCTGTTGGAGATTCTCGAAGATCGCTACGACCGTCGTTCGACATTAGTAACGGCGCAGGCTCCGTTGGAAAACTGGCATCAACTCATCGGGGATCCGACCTTGGCGGATGCCGCTTTGGATCGTTTGGTTCACAACGCACATCGCTTGACCCTGAGCGGCGAATCGATGCGCAAAACCCGTGGCACCTTGACAAAGCATCCCGAAAAAGCAGAATAACTTGTGTCCTGCGGTGCTTGGCTCATCAGCATTCGGTTTGCGTCGGAATCACCATTCGGTTTCAATCGGAATGAGCATTCGGTTTGGATCGGAATCACCATTCGGATTCATCGGAATATACAAATTCCAAGAATCAGGCAACAAGCGAAGGCCAACCACTTCCTGATCTCAGCGCATTGCGGGTGCTTATTGTGGACGACAAAGAAACCAATCGTCGCATCCTCACCCAGCAACTGAATTCTTGGGGCATGAAG
>JBKJOA010000260.1:0-3091 GCA_046593365.1 Limisphaerales bacterium | reverse complement strand
ATAAAGATTGCTCAGCCGAGGAAGATCGACCTGGGCGGCGACGAGCATGAAGAAGCCGGGCAAGAGGTTGCCGCCGCTGGTGACGCGCAAGGTCTCCTTGCCGTTGAGAACGATGTTTGCGAGGAAGCCGTTGGTGTCCTTCAGATAGACGTTGTCAAAAGTGCTCCAGCCGCGACCATTGGCAATCGTGAAGGTGCCCAAGTTCGTGGTGGTCAGGTCGTTGGTGTTCACCTTGCTCAAGGTCAGCGTTCCAGAGCGGCCTACATCGGTGGCGAGGCGGGCGATAACCCAATTGGTGCTGTTTGGCCAGTTCCGGGTGTAGTTCACCCACTCGCTGAAGTTGAACGGGTCTATTTTGTAATCGAGCCTGCCCGCAACGAAAAGATTCTTGCGCTGGTAGTCTCCCGATGCGGCAGTGGCCATCAAGTCACCCGGGCGATACAGATGGCTGCCGCCGCCATTGAGGTTATGCTCGTCCACACCCTCCACGCCCACTTTCCCGAAGTAGCAGTTGGGATTGCCATTGGTGCTGCAGAGCTCGGGATTATTGATGTACAGGCCGCTGTTAAAATCAAAATCTTCGGCCTCCCACAGGTAAACGACCGGCTCAATTCCGACCCAGGTGGTTTCGAAGTAAGTGGTTGCGCTGGCCGTGAAGTTAGACGAGTCCGTCGCCGTAATGGATGCTGTATAAGTCAGGTTAGACTGTAGCCCGTTATAGGACACGATCTTGTTCGAAGCGGAGCCGCTGATCGCCAGGCTGCCAGAGACATCCACCCCGTTCAGGACCAGACGAATGGCGCTGTTGTTGATCGTAAGACCGCTCGGTGAGGTGACGGTGAAGCTCAGGCCGTCGCTGGGATTGACGAAAATCATGTTGAGCGGAAAAAGGCCAGTGATGACTGGCGGCAGCGTGCCAGTGATCTGGTTCAGAACAGCATCGTCGAAATAAGCGGAGCCACCCTGACTGCCAGATTGAAGATGGGCGTAGCGATACCGGACTTTTGTTGTGCCGGCAGGAGCTACCATTTGACTCACTGAACCAGTCACAGCATAGGTAGTGAAATATGGATCGCCACTGGAAAGCGGCGAAGACAAATTGCAAACGTTCGTTACCTGATATTGGAACCATGTGTCCGATCCCACACTTGCGGAGAAATTGCCCGACTTGTAGAGCGCCAGCAAATTACTGCTAGAGCCGAGAAATGAAACCTCCATCCAGACCTGGCAATCCGGCCCCAACACGTCGCTTCCTCTCGTGAAGATCCATCCGCTGGCCTGATAAATCGAGCCAGGGGCACTGCTGAAGTCCTGGTATATCCCCGCCACATTATTGGTAGGAGCCGGCAAATAGGACGCACCCCACTGCTTCCAATAGAAAGTTCCCGCATGAGCAGGAACATTATTTTCAATCCCATAATTACCAAAAGACTGAGCATTCGGCGGCGCGAAACGAGTCCAGCCGACCGGAACAAAGTGCCCAGAATTGGACTCGAAACTTGGGTTAACCAGAACATTGCTGGCCTGAACCGAAATAGCGGACAGCACGAAAGTTGAGGCTACGGTCAGAAGTGCGAATTTCAAGATTTTGAATCTTATTCTCTCATTTACGTTTTTCGTGAACTGAAAGTCGTCAAGGATGGAGTTTAAGTTCTTTTCCATAGGCTGATGGGTGTTTACTCCCACTCGCATTTAACCGACAGGGAGACGATTTACTATTGCCCACGAGTCCGGGATGTCAATATCTCTTTAGGGGAACCTCTGAAACTATTTTTCCGAGTTGGAGTTGGTGGCAGTTCGGTTTTCTGGATGGTTGGTTTGATAACGACTCCCTCCGTGGGTGTTTTCCTGAAGTTTGATCCTTCGTGCGCCACTAAAAAGGAGATGCTAAAATTAATTCCACAGTAATTCCATTACGAAGCTGCTGCGGCTTGGTCTGCGACACAACCCCCCTCCGTCGCAAGTGACCCCCATTCAAGTCAGATTCAATTCCTATCAGCCGAGATTGAAAAAATCACGGGCGTTCTCATGCATCATTCGCCGCGCGAGTCGCTCGGCGGTGGCGCGACTAAAATATCTGCTGGCTAGCTTTTCATCCAGCACTTCGGCAATCAACCGCCGTGCCGTCTGCGTTGCGCCGTAGGTTTCCTCGACGTGCCAGTTGTCGCCGCCGAGCATCATACGATTTTCGTTGGGCAGCACTTCAATGGCTTCGTGTAGAGCCAGTTTGAAGTGCGATGGACTCAGCAGGAACGACCAGGTTAGATCGAGCCAGATATTGCGATAAACGAACGCCATGCCAAGCAGATCGCGGCTCCACGGATAGGCCAAATGCATCAAAAGGAAGCGCGTGCGCGGGTGCCGTTCAATTAAACCGGCGACGCCGAGCGGGTGCGAACTCCGAATGATCCCCGTGCCCAGATGCATCTGCACGGGAAGGTTGCGCGCGGCGGCGATCCGGCAGAGATGATCCAAGATGAAATCACCGAACGCCTTCCGCTCCGCCGACGGTGGCGCGGCCTTGCCCCACGCAGCGCGGGCCAGATGTTCGTTCGGCTCGTCGAAATTAATGTCGCGGTCGTAAGCGAGCGCGTTCTTCAGCGCAACTTGTCCCCGCGATGCCATTCCGTCCACGAGCTTTTCGAGAGCGGCAAGATATTCATCGAATGATCCCGCTTCCAGCCCGGCGCGTTTCAACAACTCGTGCGCGCTGCTGCCATTGTGATCGCGCGAATCAGGATGCCAACCCAGCGCGAGCGAATTGGTGCGCATTACGGAACGGTAGTTCGCTCCGAGTGCGGGCCGCGGGTCTAGCAACGGATCGTTGTAGGCGTCGGTGATGACCGTCGTGATGCGCGCGCGCTTCAGGATTTCGTGCTGCCACTCGGGTCGCCGATGCGCCGCACGCACGGCGGCATCCAGAGCTTGCCAGTTGTCGCGCGTAATCTCCGGTTCGCCGCTGCCGTGCAACTCGACGACAGCGCGAACGAGATTTCGCACGAAGGAATTCGAGCCGCTGTCTTCCAGAAATGGAGCAAGCGCTTCCCATGTGGTCGGGCCAACCGCCGCGAGCATCGGGTCGGAATCGCGC
>JBKJOA010000243.1:0-8494 GCA_046593365.1 Limisphaerales bacterium | reverse complement strand
CGACGAGTTCGAAATCCTCAAACTTGAAGGCGTCAATATTTTTGACCGCAGGATTCATTTTCATTTGCGGGAGTGGGCGTGGCTCGCGCGTGAGTTGAAGTTGCGCTTGTTCCAAATGATTCGAATACAAATGTAAATCGCCGAAGGTGTGGACGAATGTTCCCGGTTTCAACTCGCAAACCTGCGCGACCATCAGCGTAAGCAACGCGTAGCTTGCGATGTTGAACGGCACGCCTAAAAACAAATCCGCGCTACGTTGGTAAAGTTGGCAGCTCAATTCGCCGTCCTGCACAAAAAATTGGAAGAGTGCATGACATGGCGGCAGCGCCATTTTTTCGATTTCACCGACGTTCCAGGCGCTCACCATCAAACGGCGGCTCTCAGGATTTTTTTTAATCTGCGCAATTACGGAATGGATTTGGTTAATGGAACGTCCGTCGGAAGTTTTCCAATCGCACCATTGCGCGCCGTAAACGCGGCCCAGATTTCCGTCGGCATCGGCCCATTCATTCCAAATCGAAACGCCGTGCTCGTTCAGATATTTAACATTGGTATCGCCGCGCAAAAACCAGAGCAGTTCGTAGATGATGGATTTCAAGTGCAGCTTTTTCGTCGTGAGAGCGGGAAAGCCGTCGGCGAGTGGGAAGCGGGCTTGCGCGCCGAAAACGGAATAGGTGCCGGTGCCGGTGCGGTCGGGTTTAAATTTGCCTTTGTCGAGAACGAGGCGGAGCAGTTCGTGATATTGAAGCATAATTAATTCAACCACAGAGGCGCAGAGACACAGAGAAAAACAAGACTGAAAAACTTTGGCCCAGGTGGTTTTAGATTTTTTGACCGGATTCGCCAGGTTTTTCCGCCGACTTTTCCTCCAAAGTTATATTTTGAGTTTTCAACAGCCCACGGCGTTTGGCGACTTCGTCCAACAACACGGCAATGATCCGTTGCAATTCGCGCTGTTCGCGTTTGAAGAACCAGATAAAGAGCGGTTGCACCAACAGCAGCAACCAGAGCCACTGGAGCGTTGTTCCGACGAAACCAATGATGAGCAATTCAAAACCGAGCGCCGACCAAAAGACCACTTTACCGGGGAGTGACCAGGATGTCCGCAGGCGACAGCGGAACATCTGTTTGTTGCCGGCGTGCGGCTCGGCTACGGTGGTGAGTTGCAAGTTCGTCCAGCGATTGCCAAAAATTTCCACGTCAAATTCGCTCCAGCCAGTGTCCGTTTTGAACTGCCATCCCTGCTCTTCCAATCGCGCCAAAATGCTGCGCAAAAAATCGAGCCGATCCATCCAGGATTCCGCCCAGTATTCGACGTGCTCGATACGCGCGCCTTTGTCTTTTAACCCAATTGACTCGAGACTTTGGTAATCGGCTTGCGGATTGGGCCGCAAACTTAACCGTCCTTGGTAACGCGCCCAGCCCCGGCAGATCGGTTGAAGAAAATAGAGGAGCGCAACCAGAGGCCGTGACCAAAAACGTTTTCTTTTCTTGGGCAATTCCGCCTGGAATCCCGCAGCCAGACAGACGGCAAGGGAAAAAAGCACGCTGGCAAGACCGAACGGCAGCAGATATCGAAACGGCACGGACAAGACAAGCAACGGCAGGCTGATGAGGACGTGATATTCGAGCGTGGTGCAAAGCATCAGTGCCGAAGCCGGTTCGGCGCGGTAAAGACTTTGAAAAAAACCGGTGGCGAACATCCCATGATAAATGATCGGAAGATTCAGTGTGATGCCGAATTTGGACGACGTGTAAATTCGCCCCTGCCACATGCTTCCCCCCATCGAATTAAAGTATTCCGGGTGTCGGCGCACCAGCAGTGCTTCCGCTTCGCCGTAGCCGCGTTGCTGATTCAAATAGCCGGCAATGGTCGAGCGGCGGTAATGCCAGACAAAACCCGGGGGGCTAAATCCAATTTTGTAACCGCACTGTTGTAATCGCCAGCAGATGTCCACGTCATCACCCGCCCTTTGATAAATTGGGTCGAACCCGCCAATTTCCATTAAGGCCCATTTGTAAAAAGCCATATTGCAACCGGGAATATGTTCCGCCAACCGGTCGTTTAACATGACGTGTGCCGGCCCACCCGGGGAGACCTGGACTGCCGCCGCAACAAATGAATCTTCTGGTGGAAGAAAATTATGGCCACCGATACCCACGAAGTTGCTATTCAGCAGATGACCCACTAAATAGTAGAGCCAATCTTCATCCGCGCGGCAATCCGAGTCAGTGAACGCTACGATCTCGCCCGTCGCAGCACCGATCCCGACGTTTCGGGCGACGGATAATCCCAGGTGAGGTTGACGAAAGTAGCGAACCTTTGTGTAGGGCGCCGCGAGTTGCGCCGTGGTGTCGGTAGAACCGTCATCCACCAGAATGATTTCGTAATTGGGATAATTGAGACGCTCCAAAGATTCCAAGCAGGCGCGCAGAGTCCGATCGCCGTTGTAGCTCGCGACGACGACAGAAACTTTCGGGGTTTGCGGCAAAGGAAAATAAGGGGCGAGCGCAAATTGTTTTTGCACCACCTCGAAAGACGTTTTTGGCTGGCGGTCGCGCGTGGTGATGCCCATCCCCCAATCTTCAATTTGTCGGCCATCCCTGTGCCAATCATCGGTCAAACTGAACAGAACCGTCCCGGCCAGCCCGCTGCGAAAACAGGTTTCGATTTGCCATTTGAGGATTTCACACTTCTGCTCTTCGCCTTCCCGCAAGGAATCGATTCCAAATTCGCCGATTACCAGCGGTTTGGCGTCGGCCAACATCTGCAAACGCGCCAAATAATTTTCAAATGGCTTTTGCTGGTGCAGATAAACATTGAAGCAAATGAAATCAATATTCTCCGGTCGCAAGAATTCGGTGGACGGATAGCTGGCGAACGTGCAAAGGCAATCGGGATCGATTTCCTTGGCCGCGTTGACAAGACCTTCCAGAAAATTCTCGACCGCGTTTGCCCCGCTCCAGCGCACGATGTCCGGCGCAATCTCATTTACCACGCTGTAAGCAAACACAGCGGGATGGCCCAGACAGGCCTTGACGGCGGAGCGTACCGCAGCGCACGCATCCTGTTGGGCTTTAGGCGAATCGAGAAAGCAGAGATGTTTGTTCCATGGAATATCGACCAGGAGCCTCATCTTATTTTCCATGGCAAGATCCAGAAACCAGGGAGGCGGCACAGCGTAAATGCGGAGAACATTGGCACCCAGTTTTCGGGCGAGCGCAAAATCGGAGGCGGCTTGTTCAGGCGAATGAAAGGGGTCGCCATTAAGCCCGGGCGTAATCGGCCCGTAAGCGACTCCTTTGATAAAAAATTTCTCTGAACCAACGCGGAAAAATTTTCCATCAAGCGAAACGCGGAGTCGAGATTGGCCGTGAGAATCCATGTGCGCGTTAAACGAGCCGAAACGAATTTGTCGTCGTCACATTGGGTAGCCAACGGTGGGCAAATGCAGCCCGCCTATTTGAGATTAAGCGACAGATTGTTTCGTTCAAAGACAGTGCCTTCGTTGAAGGCGAGTTGCGAAAGCGCCTTGTTGTAATCGGCCAGCGCCCGGATTTCCGCCGAACGCGCTTGCGTCAGGTCGCGTTGCAATTGCAAAACCACGAAGCTGGTGCTCTTGCCGTTCTCCAATTTTTTTTGCTCCGCATCGAGCGCCGCCTCGGCGTAGAGCCGCGTTTGTTTGGTCGCATCCACCCGCTGGAAATCGGTCTGCGCCAATTTCACCGAGTCGTCAATCTGCACGAGGATATTCTGTTCCAACTTTTTTAACTGGAGTAACGCTTGCTGTTTTTCGGCCTGGTTCGCGCGATAGCGATTTCGCGGGCCTCGATTGCTCAGGGGGATACTGAACAAAACCCCGTAGGAAAATTGCGGGTTGGTTTCGTCGCGGATGTTTTCGAGCGCACCGCCCCAGTGTCTGTCCAACCCATTGCGCCCGTAGCTGCCAATCAAATCGAGTTGCGGAAAAAGCTGGTTGCGTGCGTAACGCAAAATGATGTCGCGCCGCTCGATGTCCACCCGCGATTGCAACAAGTCAGGCCGCTGCGTCATTCCACGTTGCCAGCTTTCCATCAAATTAAATTTTTCAGGAACCGCGATCAATTTCTCCACTGGCCGGATGTCCACGTCGTGCCAGGTGTTGTAATCATCCGTGATGAGATTTTTTAACACGTTCTCTTGCGCGGCAAGATCGCGGCGAGCCGTCAATACATCCGCGCGGCTTCCGGCGGCTTGAGCTTCCGCCTGCTTTTCGTCCAATGGAGCGAGCGCGCCGACTTCCACGCGCCGCTTATTTTCCGAGAGCAACCGGTCCGCGAGTTCCAACGCCTTTTCCTGCACTCGCACGTTTTCAATTGAAAAAATCAAATCGTAGTAAGCCTGTTCCACGAGATTGGCCACATTCATGATTTGTTGGCGGACGCCCAGTTCAGAAATTTTTAAGGTTTTCCGATCAACCCAAATTTGCTGCCGGGTCGCATCGATCCAAAAATTTTTGAGCAAGGGTTGGGCAAGATCAACCCCCACGGTGGGCCGGTAGGTAGTATCGACCGTTCCGCTGGTGCGATTTCTGAGATCACCGCCAAAGTCGTAGGTTAAACCCGTGGGAAGCGCACCAGAAAGACCGGGTTGAAGTGATTCGTTATACGTCTCGTTGGGCGGAGATTGCAGCCCGGTCGCTGTATTGAAACCACCGGGTGATGATCGGAAGCTGCGCAAGGCGCGAACGCTAAAAGTAGGATCGTAAGCCGAATAAACGCCGCTCAAATTGAATTGCGCAATCTGCGGCGCAACCCGCTCGATCTGCACATCGAGATTGTGCTGCAGCGCGAGTCGGATGGCTTCATCGAGGGTTAACAGACGACTTTTGTTAGTCTCCGTTTGAGCGTGCGCGGTGAAAATGGTTGCGAGCGCGGCGACAAATATGAGTTTTTTACAAAACATTGGTGGCGGAAGCTTGCTAAAGTTAAAACACTTCGTCAACTTTTGCGCGCTACTCAACAGCAGCACGCTGTAAACGGTCTCTGACGGCGCGCCACGGCCCGGTATTCGGCAAATCTTCCACCACAATCAATTCTGCGCCGGCGTCGTCGCATTGATGAAGCTCGGCGTAAATCGCGCGGGCAAATGCCTCGACATCGTGCGGAATCACACAAACGCGTCCGAGCTTTTCAGTCAAAGGGATTTGCGTGTGCGCGATGATGTGGACATTGGAGAGTTTTAAATTTTGAGCGATAAAATCCGAAATCTGAGATTTCAAATCCGCTTCGTCCAGCCAAGAAAGAACCACCAGTCTGGCTTTGGGCGCGTAATGTTTTCTCAGCAAACCGGGGCTGCGCAAAATTTCTTCGCTGCCGCTCGGGCCTTGCGTCAATTCCCCGGTGACGACCAGGAGCGATTCGGCATGGATCATCCCCAGGCGCAAGAGACGCGGCGGATTCACCGTCAAATCAACGACCGTGGATTCAATCCCGATTTGTGATTGCCCGCCGTCGATGACGAGAGCTACGCAATCGCCCAAACTCTTTTGCACATGGAGGGCGTTGGTCGGAGAGATTTGGTTGGACGGATTTGCGCTTGGCGCGGCCAGCGGAAAATCACAGGCGTGAATCACCGCTTGAATAAAAGGATGACTTGGCCAACGAATTCCAACCGTCTCTCCACCGGCCGTGACAGCGTCGGGAATTTGCAAGGAACGCGGCAAAACCAGCGTGAGCGGTCCGGGCCAAAATGCGCGAGCCAATTTCCCGGCGACGTCCGGCCAACTCGAAACGCAACGTCGCGCCATTTCCAGGCTGGCGACGTGAACAATGATGGGGTTGTGCGCCGGGCGCCCTTTGGCGCGGAAGATTTTCTCCACAGCTTTAGCATCAAATGCGTTGGCGGCGAGGCCATAAACCGTCTCCGTTGGCAGCGCAACCAATTCACCAGCGCACAGCAATTCGGCTGAGCGCGTGACGGCTTGCTCGAAAAGCGCGGCGGTGTGCGTCGGTAAAACTTCCGGTTGCGAGAGATTTTTGTTCAACTGGCGTCAGCCTGCGAATTTTTTTACGCAGTCGCAACTCACATTTCGCCAAATTTAAACTTTGGACATTAGACATTGGACTTTAGACTTTTTTTAAATGCTGGAACTATTAACGGAACAATTGCGCAAATCGAATTCGCTCACCGCGGAGCAGGTTCACGACGCTGTGGCTGGGTTGATCGACGAAACAATGGCCGCTGAAACGAAAGCGGATTTTCTCACAGCGCTGTCGCAAAAGGGCGAAACAGTGGAAGAGATTGCATCGTTTGCGCACGAGCTGCGGGAGAAATCAATTCATCCGAATCTCGATGCCGCAACGCGCGCCGGCGAAATCCTCGATGTTTGCGGGACGGGCGGAGATCACCTGAACACCTTCAACATTTCGACTACGGTCGCGCTGCTCGTGGCGTCATCGGGGGTGGCCGTGGCCAAGCATGGCAATCGCGCGGTGACCTCGCAATCCGGCAGCGCGGATGTACTCGAAGCGCTCGGTATCAAAATTGATTTAACCGCTGAACAAGCGGCGGAAAGTTTGCAGCAGACCGGTTTCGCGTTTTTCTTCGCGCCGAAATTTCATCCCGCATTCAAACATCTCGCGCCTGCGCGAAAAATGTGTGCGCAACAAGGACAGCGCACGATTTTCAATTTGCTTGGGCCGCTTTTGAATCCAGCGCGTCCCACCGCCCAGTTAATCGGCGTGCCGCGCCCCGAATTTTGCGAACCGATGGCGCGCGTGTTGCAGACACTTGGCGTGCGGCGCGGCATGGTGGTCAGTGGGGCAGTTCCGAACGTGGATCACGGAACGCAGGACGCGGAAAATTCCGGGTTTCAAGTTCCCAGTTCCGGGTTTTTTCTGGATGAGTTTTCAACTTTGGGCGAAAACTTTGTGGCAGAATTTTATCAGGAGCGCGGATTGAGTTGTTCGAGTTTGGCTCTGGACAATTTCCCCTTGCAGCAAACGTCGTTGCAGCATTTAGCCGGAGCAGACAGCAAAACGAATGCAACGATTGTGCGAAACATTTTGTCGGGCGAAGAACGCGGCCCGAAACGGGATGCGGTTTTGCTGAATGCGTCGGCGGCGCTGCTGGTCGCGTCGAAGGTCAGGAATTTCGTGGAGGGCTGGGATTTGGCGTTGCGGTTAATCGAAATCGGTGCGGCGGAAAAGAAGCTACAGGAGTTGATCCATTTTTCAGGAAGGATGGGGGAAAACGCTGAGAATTAAACTGATTTTCTATCAACAATGGAATGAATCTGCCATTCCGTTTTGCGCAATCTTCACTCAATGTTCCAAGAACCAGCTCCCCATCATTGTCATCCAGGAAAAAGGCCTCGCGCGCCCCCTTCGATTGATCACATGATGAATCGCTCCTTAGAGCCTGTTTGAAAACCCCGGTTTGGAGTTCCGCCTTCAGGCGGCAGAGCGCGGAAACCGCCTGAAGGCGGAACTCCGAACGCCGCCGTCTTGAAGCCCAAATGAGTTTTCAAACAGGCTCTTAAATATTCCAAACAAATCTTCAGGGCACGGGCCGATCCTTTCAATCCCAGTTGTGTCATTCAGCACTGACCCCTTACGTTTTTAGGCCAAGTGGAGGCATAAAGAAAAAAATCAGTTCACTTTTCTTATGCCCTAAAAAAGAGCCCTCCCAGCCGGGGGCGTTTGGTGGCTGACTAGATATTAGATTAGCGCGGAAGCGAGGTTGTCAGAACCACGTTGCTACTGGAATCGAGCAACGATAGCGAACGCAAATCCAAAATGGCAGGTGCCAGGGCTGGCCATTGGGTGATCGAGAGCCGACCGTTGGCATCGCTGCTGACCGTCTGAATGATATTGGAGACGTTCAAAGCCAAATGATATTCGTTGGTCGCGGATAACCCGCCTGCGCGCAAGTTGAACTTCGTGTTTGCGGCGTTGCTCTTAAGGCTGATGGAACCAACCGCCGTGCTGTTCGCATCTGGCGCGGTCAAGTTGCGTTTCACCAGATACTGGTAAGCCGTGCTGGTGTTAATCCAAGCGACGAGGACCGTCTGTGTGCTCTCGTTAGCCACGCCGACCGCCCGAAGGTTGTATAACGGATCAAGCTCTGCTGGGAGGTTGTTCTTCTTCCCATTGCCGTTTCCTTTCTTGGAATATAGAACCGTTGCTTCGCCTTTGCTATCAGTGGTGAATTCACCAACCGAAACGCTATTGGTTTCTTCACCGGAAATGGCAATAAGCTGATAGGTGCTTCCAGCCGTCAGGCCTGAAACAGTTAGGCGAAAACTTTCCTTTGCGGAATTACCCTGAACGTTGCTTTGTAAACGCAATACTCCGGTAGCCGCAGGCTCGGTTTCGGTCGCAGTCAAGTTATTGCGCGTCTGGTAATGCGATACGGCATGGCCACGGCGCGTAACCGGAGATTCAGCGTAGCTGTTCGCTGCGAGAGCGGTCGAGGTGAGAAGGCCAACGAGAAACAAATTAGATATTTTCA
>JBKJOA010000048.1:0-15962 GCA_046593365.1 Limisphaerales bacterium | reverse complement strand
GATGCAATCGCGGATGATTCGCTCTGCCTCAGCAACATGCCGGTCGGCGTCGGGTCCGTGCGCGACGAGTCTCACATCGACTTCTCCCACCCGTGCGCAGTAACCGAGTTCGATCTTGCCCGCCGTTAAATCATTCAGCGGTCCCGAAATCTTTTCTTCCACGAAGGACTCGCCCAAGCCAGTCGTTTTTAGAGTGCGGCAAACAAATTTTCCCTGCCGTGGGAAATATTTCTGGAGCAAAGGAACCACTTGCGAGGAAAACATTGGGCGCAATTCGCGCGGCGGGCCTGGCAGCATGACGAGAATTACCCGATCGCCATGGGAACGGAACGGATTTGGCTTTAGTTCAATGACCAGGCCGGGCGCGGTTCCATTGGCGTTCTGCAAAACGACAGATCCTTCAGGCACCAACGCCTGAACCTTGGTGCTTTCCGGCATGCGACGATTCCGTTGCGCAAAAAAAAGTTCGATTCGGCTGAGAACCTCCGCGTCCATTTGAAGTTTTTTGCCAAGCAGTTCGGCAACCAGGTCGCGGGTGATGTCGTCCGAGGTCGGGCCTAAACCTCCGGTCACGATAATCAATTCCGCTCGACCAAGCGATTCACGAACCGCGTTCTGGATCGCTGGCCCCGTGTCTGAAATCGCGACCTGCCGGGTGACAACCATTCCTAAATTTGCGAGTTGGCTGCAAAGGAATTGTTGATGCGAGTTGAGCACGCGACCCAGCAGCAGTTCGCTGCCGGTGTTGATGATTTCGATTTCCATTTGAATATGACCGCTCATGTTGCGGAATCCGGCTAAATTGCAGATTGTCATCTTTGACGGCAAGCACGTTGACTTGATCGCCCGCTCGAATATATTTTCTTCTCATGGCAGCACCGGAAAAAGCATCCGCTAAAAAGAAATTCATGGACTTTCTCGGCGGAAAAAGTTTGCGGATCACTTCGCAGCGACAGGCGATCATCGATACGGTTTTCAATACCGAAGAGCACTTCACGGCGGAACAATTGCTGGAATGGTCGCGAAAAAAAGACAAATCCGTTTCTCGCGCGACGGTTTATCGGACCTTGCCTCTATTGACGGAAAGCGGTTTGGTTCACGAAATGGATTTCGGGAAAGACTGCAAAGTTTACGATCCGAACTATGCTGATCATCCCAATCACAACCACATCATCTGCCAGGATTGTGAAAAAATTATTGAGTTTGACAGCGAAAAAATCGCCAAACTCGAAGATGAAATTACGCACAAGCTCGGCTTTTCCGTGAAGACCCAGCGCCTGCAAATCACCGGAACTTGCGACGAGCTAAAAAAACTCGGCGCCTGCAAAAACAAAGCGTGCTAATCGATGGACGATCCCATCAACGTAGCCGCCCGTCCGTCGCGACTTTCTCTTTTCGCCCATATCATCGTCATTTCGTCACTCGGATTGAGTTTCATTTCCGGTGCGATTATCTGGTATGGACAAAATGCGAATGCAACGGACGATCCAACTGCTCTCCAGTTTGATCTTCAAAGTTGGCGAACGTTGCACGGCATTTTAAATCCGCTCCTCTGCGTCATTTTCGGATTTCTGGTTTGTCAGCACATTCGTCTTGGCTGGCAAATGAAAGCCAATCGCTTCAGTGGAGTTTTTATGGAGGCAGTTTTTGTGCTCCTCATTTTGACTGGGGCAGGAATTTATTATTCGCCGGAGAAATGGCAGAAACCGTTTATCTCCATTCACCGCGTCACGGGATTAGTTGTTCCACTGAGCCTCACCATCCATTGGATTGCTGCCCAAATCTGGGTGAAGAAAAATTCTCAAAAATAATTCTTGTAGATGAGACTAAATCTCAATAGGGTCGTCTTTCGTGTTGAGATTGGTTCTCAACAAAATACTAAAATAGTTTCGAAAGCGAACGCGAATTATCAATGAAAACAATGTATCCAAAACTTCAGAAGTTATTTTTTGCCTCTGTTACCGGGGCGCTTCTTCTGTCTTCTATCAACGCCAGTCGAGCCGATGAGCGATTTTTTACCTACAGTTACGACGCCGATGTCATTCCGAAAGGCGCATGGGAATTTGAGCAATGGATTACCCATCGCCGTGGAAAATCGGGCGAAACTTTTTCGCGGTGGGATTTCCGGGAAGAAGTCGAATATGGGATCACAGACAACCTCAGCACCGCACTCTACTTGAACTTTCGTAACACCTACTCAGACGACGGTGTCACGAGCGGTAACGAATTTGAGTTCAAGGGCCTTTCCTCCGAATGGAAATATCGTTTATTAAATCCGAATACGGATCCAATAGGTTTGGCGCTTTATTTTGAGCCGACCTACAACGGGACGGAGGTTGAACTCGAAGAAAAGTTGATCCTTTCCAAAAATTTCGGTGAAAAGTGGCAGGCGGCTTTCAATGTCGGCCTCGAACAAGAATGGGAATTTGAGCACAACGAAACCAAACGCGAATCCGTTTTAGAATTCACCGGCGGTATTTCCTACAAATTGACCCCGCATTGGGCGCTCGGTTTGGAAGCGCGCAACCACCGCGTCTTCGAAGGCGTGGATTACGGCGATAAAATCGCCAGCGCGTGGTTTGCTGGTCCCGCTTTGCACTATGGATCTTCCAAATGGTGGGCCACGCTAACGGTGCTTCCTCAACTCCAAGGCAGCCCGAACTCAAGTGACGGTCGTGAGTTGCGCGAACACACAAAAATTGAAGCCCGGCTGATCGTCGGCATTAATTTTTAGCGAAAACTTAATTTTTTTACTTTATATGGCATCTTCTGAGTTCATCTGGAGATGCTGCGGTCATTCAGGCGCATGAATTCGTTGAAACAAATTGTGGTGGCCGCTTGTTTTCTCGTTCTATTCAGCGCGGAGGCGTTAGCTGAACGCTATCTTTCCATGCTGGATGCGCAAAAGATTTGTTTCTCGGACGCTGACCGTTTTGAAAGTGAATCTATGGAGTTGGGCATAGAGCAAATCAAGTTTCTGGAGAAAAATACCGGCAGCAAAATGAAAGGTAACGTGGTTTCCTGGGTCAGAGCCTACCGGGGGACAAACCTTCTCGGAGTTGTGATGGCCGACCGCGTTCTCGGGAAGCACGAATTGATTGATTACGTTGTGGCCGTGGCACCGACAGGAAAGGTTTTGCACATTGAAATTTTAGAATATCGCGAACATTACGGCGGGCAGGTTCGTGAAGCAAAATGGCGAAATCAGTTCAAAGGAAAAACTGCCGCTGCTCCGTTGAGACTAAATGAAGACATCTACAACATCAGTGGCGCGACCATTTCCTGCCGTCACGTTACCGAGGGCGTCAAACGCGTTTTGGCAACTTATGATCTGGTGCTGCGTCCCCGCCTGGTTATTTCTGGCCAGTTGCCGGACTCCCGCGAAACCCATTGAGTTGGTTCGCCGCAACCAACCGCTGATGGGAACATTTGTCACGATTTCAGCTTACGGTTCCGATCGGCAAATGGTTCAACAAGCGATCTCTGAAACGTTTGACGAAATGCGGCGAGTCGATCGTCTGATGAGCCTTCACCGCGCCGACAGCGAACTTAATTCTCTCAATTCTCGCGGTGATTTAGAACCAGTGAAAGTTTCTCCGGAGTTATTCCAAGTCATTGTCAAAGCACAGGAAATTGCAAAAGAGACCGACGGGAGTTTCGACATCACCATTCGTCCACTCGCGGATTTGTGGGGATTTATTTGGAAAGAATATCGGCTGCCGACTAAAACGGAACTCGAAGCGATTTTGCCACGCGTGAATTATAAATTGATTGAAATTAATTCGGCACGCCAAACGATTCGATTTTTAAAACCGGGGGTGTCGCTCGACTTGGGCGGCATCGGCAAAGGCTACGCGGTCGATCGCGCGATTGAGAAACTTCGCAGCCTGGGAATTAGCAACGCGATGGTGAAAGCTGGGGGTGATCTAAGGGTCATCGGTTTTCCACCAGGGAAAACCAATTGGACGGTGCAACTCGAGGATCCCGAAAAACGAGGACGCCGCCGCAACATCTTGCTGCGAGACGCCGCCCTTTCTACATCCGGCAACTACGAGAATTTTTTTATGATCCATGGAAAGCGCTACTCGCATATTTTGAATCCTGAAACCGGATTGCCGATCCAAAATATTTCCGCATGCACTGTCATCGCCCCCACTTGCACCGAGTCCGATGCGTATGCCACGGCATTTTTTGTTTACGGTCAGGAAAAGACGCTGGAAAAATTTGGAAGTAAATTTAAAATTCAATTCATTTTGGCTAACGACAACTAAGCCAAAAGCGCTTTTGCTTTTCCGGAAAGTTCTTCTTCCAGTCGGCTTTTAAATGGCAAGGCCGCGAAGGGTAAATTGATTTCCACGCGAGCAACGGTTGGCTCCACGTATAAATCTCCAGAAACCGAAAACCCCATCGCTTTGAAGCGAAATGTGCCGTGGTTCTCATTCCACGATTCCTGAAGATCAGAAACCTGACCGCCGAATTTCTCCTTCGTTTCGGCGATTAATTTGGTGATGCGCTGTTTTGCTTCGTTAGTGCTGAGTTTGTGAGGGACGGAAAGTTTGATAGCTGGCATGGCTAAAATATAGAGCAACCTCTCCGCGATTCAACCGGGACAAAAAAGAGACGCCGTAAAGTTCGGCGTCCAGCGAAAGCTTTGCTGACTTATTAGCGTTGCCGCCGCTTCACTTTTAATTGAGCAAGTGAATGCGCTAGAGCTGCGCTGACCATCGCGGATTCTTCACCATCAAGTTTTTCAGAGAGCCGAGCTTCGGCGCGTTTCCGCGCTTCCTCCACTTTGACTTCGTCGATATTTTCAGCACGGATGGCCATATCGGTTAGGATCGCGACACGGTCGCCGGTGATCTCGACGAAGCCTTCTCCCACCGCCAGAAAATAATCCTGGCCATTTTTTCGAGCCACGATTTCGCCGGGCACAATTTGAGTCATCAATGACACGTGCTGAGGATAAATCCCCATCTCGCCTTCGACGCCGGGCAGCGTTACCATATCCACATCTTCAGAATAGGTTTTGGATTCCGGAGTGACGATTTCGAGTTTGAGTGTGGCCATTTGTTTAATCGTTAAAATAGATTAACCGTTGAACGATTCAACCATCACGCTTCGTGAATTTCGTCAATGCCGCCCTTCATGTAGAAATTGCCTTCGCCAACGTCATCGTGCTTGCCTTCCAGAATTTCTTTGAACGCCTTCACCGTGTCCGCAACGGCGACCTGCTTGCCCGGACGGCCTGTAAATACTTCAGCGACCGTAAATGGTTGGCTGAGGAATCGTTGAATCTTGCGAGCACGAAGCACGGTCGTTTTATCTTCGGGCGAAAGTTCGTCCATGCCGAGAATCGCAATGATGTCCTGCAAATCTTTATAGCGTTGCAGAATTTTTTGCACACCGCGCGCCACATCGTAATGTTCCTGGCCAACAATTTCCGGGGTCAAAGCGCGCGAGTTTGAAGAGAGCGGATCAACGGCTGGAAAAATGCCCAGCTCCGCGATCGAACGTTCCAAAACAATCGTCGCATCCAAATGCGCAAATGTTGTGGCGGGTGCCGGGTCGGTCAAATCGTCCGCCGGCACGTAAACGGCTTGGAACGACGTGATTGAACCTTTTTTCGTCGAAGTGATGCGTTCCTGCAAATCACCCATTTCTGCCGCCAGCGTCGGCTGGTAACCGACAGCGCTCGGTGTGCGACCGAGCAGTGCGGACACTTCAGAACCGGCTTGCGAGAAACGAAAAATATTGTCGATGAACAGCAACACGTCCTGGTTCTTTTCGTCGCGGAAATATTCCGTGATCGCCAAACCAGACAAGGCCACGCGCAGACGCGCTCCTGGCGGCTCATTCATTTGTCCGTAAACCAGCGCAACTTTCGATTTGCTTAAATCTTTTTGATTGATGACGCCTGCTTCAGACATTTCGTGATAAAGATCGTTGCCTTCGCGGGTGCGTTCACCGACTCCAGCGAACACCGAATATCCGCCGTGCTGTTTGGCGATGTTGTTGATCAATTCCATGATGACAACAGTTTTGCCGACACCTGCGCCACCAAACGCGCCGACTTTTCCACCTTTCAAAAACGGGCAGATCAAATCAATGACTTTGATACCGGTTGTTAATACCTGTGGAGAAGTTGCTTGATCCACCAACGGCGGGGCGGCGCGATGAATTGGGTAAAACTTATCCGCCTTCACTGGCCCGCGTTCATCCACCGGCTGGCCGGTCACGTCGAAAACACGTCCCATTACCCCGTCGCCCACTGGCATCGAGATCGGTGCACCCGTGTCGGTTACGTCGAGACCGCGCTTGAGGCCTTCGGTGGAAGACATCGCGACTGTGCGCACCCAGCTATCACCAAGGTGCTGCTGGACTTCGAGCGTAAGTTTGGTTTCCAACCCTTGCACCGTGAAATTCACAGTCAACGCATTGTAGATAGATGGAAGCGATGCGCCGAATTCCACATCGACGACGGGTCCGATAATCTGAACGATTTTACCTTTATTCATGTGTTAAAAATTGCCAACGAAGCTGACTTTAAGCGCTCAAATGGCGATTCCTGACCGGCTTGACCCGCTCAAGGAAGCGGGAATCTACGGGCTTGGTCGGTTGAGTGTCAAGTTGGAGAATTTGAAATTGTCGCGACTTTTTGAAAATGGCCCTATTGGTACGGAGTCGCGGTAGCAACTCCGGGAACAATGGAGACAAGGGAACGGATTTTGAAGCTCTACGAACAAGCCGCAGAGCCGAACTTTTTTTCTGAGGGCCAGCGCTCGACTCCGAAAGGTTTGGAAATTATTTTTTGCCTCAGACGTTCTGAACCAGCGATCTACGGTTAACGGATGTTACCATTGGCAAGCGGTTGCGCCTAGGCATTTTCACTTGTAGGCCACCACGGCGCTGGAAGGTCCTGCCAGGTGAAGGACTTCAAAGCGTTTGAATCCAACTTCACCGCACCACTTGCGAAAATCCGCTGCGGAGTAATCGAACGCGTCCCCAAATTCGATGAGCATGTTCAAGGACATCAGGAGACCGAAAACATTTTCGCGCCGCTCATCGTCGATGAGCGCCTCGATAGCCACCAACGCCCCACCGGATGGCAGCGCATCGTAGGCAGCGCGGATCAAGTGCATCTTCTTTTCGAGATTCCAATCGTGCAGGATCATTCCCATCGTAATCAGGTCCGCTTTTGGTATTGGATCTTTGAAGAAATCGCCCGCTACAGTGCTGATGCGATCGGACAATGCAGCCGCCGCAATCGACTTGCGCGCGATGGATTCCACCGGCGGAAGATCGAAGGAGACGCATTTAAGGTGAGAATGTTTTTTCGCCACTTCAATGCAGAGCAGACCGGTTGCGCCTCCGACGTCGCACACGGTTTTGAACGGAGCGAAATCAAACTTAGCTGCAAACGCCTCGAAGTTGATCCGCGAAAGTCCAGTCATCGCGCCCATGAATTGTTCGAGTTTCGGCAACTCGGCATAAAGCTCTTCGAAGATTCCTTTTTGGCCGTGCTTGACCTCGTTCTGCGGTTTGCCTGTGCGGAGAGCTTCGGGCAGATCGTGCCAGAATTTAAAGAGCCGCGCGTTGAGCATTTCCAAAATGCCCCCGACATAGCGCGGGCTGTTGCGGTCAAGGTAAAGCGTGCCGGAGGGCGTATTGAAATATTTTGCATCGGCACCGTTGCCGTCGCGGTCAAGAAATTTCATGGCGACCAGTGCGTCCAGAAAATCCGCAATGCCGCGCGGATGCAGACTTAATTCGCTCCCGAGTTCCGAACCGGCTAAGTGACGATTTCCGAGCGTGGTGAAGACACCGAACTCGACAGCGGTGAGAAGAACTTTGGAAGACCAAAAGGCAAAGGCGGTATTTAAAATCGGGGATGGATCAGGTTGCGTATTCATGGCTTGGAATTTGGAAGGAACCCGCTGATGAATCAACCGGGTTTTCTTCCAGCGTGCGATTGCCACTCACTTAGTCGGCGCAGCATGGGCATGTCCTTGGTCAATCCAGGTTTCCTGATAGGAAAGGTTTTGCCATTTGCCGCCGCGCTTCACCCAAACCGACGACACCATCGACCAATGCGAGGTCATCGGATGACGTTTGAATTCACCAGTCACTTTGACTTTGTAGCGCACAATGGCAGACCCGTCGTTGATCTTGATCACTTTAAAGTTTTCCATTTGGAAATTTTTCAAATCCAGTCCACTCAAACTTTCCAACGCCTCCTTCTTCGTCATGATTTCTCCGTCCACATCTTCGATCGCGTAAAAGTCTTCCGCAAGCAGTTGACTGAGTGCCTTCCCGTCGCGCACTCGGTAAGCTTCCCAGACCTGTCGCTCTTTTGTAATCAACTCATCTTCGAGCGCAGGTTTGAGTTTTGCATTGTGCTCAAACGGTTTTGCCGAGGCAAAATCGGCGCTCAACGCGAACAAACAGAGGAGAACAACACGGGTGAAGGCAAAAAGTTTTTTCATAGTGAACCGTTTGTAAAGCTACCGCCCGACAACTGCAATCTCCATCGTGCGGGAACCAGGCTCACGAAGTATTTAAAAATGTAAACTTCTGCCCGGTTCCCTTTCCGTGCTAGATTGCGCGCCATGCGTCTCGGCTCGCTCAATTTAAAATCCAATTTGTTCCTGTCGCCATTGGCTGGCTACACGAACCTGCCTTTCCGCCTGACGTTGCGCGAAGTGGGCGGACTCGACCTCGCCACGACCGATCTGGTCAACGCGCGCTCATTGCTCGAAAAAAATCCGAAAGCGTTCAAGCTAATCGAAACGTGTCCCGCCGACCGACCGCTCGCCGTGCAATTGTTCGGCAGCGTACCCGAAGAGATGCGCGACGCGGCGGTTTATCTCGAATCCATCGGCGTTTCATCCGTGGACATCAACATGGGTTGTCCCGTGCGCAAAGTCTGCAAAGTTGGCGGCGGTTCCGCGATGATGACCGAGTTGGATAAAACCGCCGCGCTCGTCAAGGGGATGGTGAACGCAGTCAAAATCCCCGTCACCGCCAAAATGCGTCTCGGTTGGGACGACAAAAATTTAACCGCGCCCGAGTTGGCTCGGACTTTGGAAGATGTCGGTGTCGCTGGAATTTTTGTTCACGGACGCACACGCGAACAAGGTTTTTCCGGCACCGTAAATCTCGCGGGGATTCGCGCAGTTGTTGAAGCGGTGAAAACAATTCCGGTCATCGGCAACGGTGACGTGACCTGTCCGCAAGCGGCGAAAATGATGTTCGATCAAACCGGCTGTGCTGGTGTAAGCATCGGTCGCGGCGCGTTTTATGACCCGTGGATTTTTAAACGGACGTTGGACTATCTGAAAGGTGGGGCGAGCGTCCCCGCGAGCCGAACCGACGGACTCGTCAGTAGTCTCGCCCCACCCGAGGAATCTCTCCCTCCCGAACCAAGTTTCGACGAGCGCATTCGAGTGATGTGTCGCCACCTTGATTTGATGATCGAAGTTTTCGGCGAAGAACACGGCTGCCGGATGTTTCGCAAAGTCGCCCCGTGGTATTCCAAACGATTTGGGCCCGCGAACGAATTCAATAAACAAATCGTCCGCCTCGTGAGCAAAGCCGAGTTTGAAGAAATTCTCGCGAACTACAAAAAGTGGCGCGCGCAATTCCTCGATGACACCGGCGAACTCCTCCCGCGCTATCAACTCGCGCCGATGATTGCCTCCTTCATGCAGGAACCCGACGCTGTCCGCCGTGAGCACATCCCCGTCCCCAAAGGCCCGGTGGAAGTTTGGTAGGGTTGACACTGATTGATCGAATTGTTTGGATATATTTATTCACACAATGCGATGAGCGACGGAGACAAATATTTCAAAGTTGATTGCGACAAATGCGGTCAGTCTGTGGAAGTTCCAAATGAGCTTTACGATGCGTCCGTAACCTGCCCGACTTGCTCAAATCAATTCAACGCACGGCCAAAAGTGCTAAATGAATTAGTTGTTCAATCAACTTGGCAACCCGCAACGCCGCCTCCCATTCTGCATCAATCTGGACAGATGGATGAATTGTTTTTTGACGAAGGCGGAATAATTGTCACAAAGACCCGATTCGTTGCGCGATCTCAGACGTTTGCAATGTCCGGCATTACATCGGTTCGCGGAATTGAAACACCACCAAGCAGGGGCGGCTTAGTTTTTCTTTTGATTATTGGACTGCTAATGATTTTCGCCTCACCATTTGTTGGCGTTCCGATTATAATTTTGGCGGCGGTTTGTTTGTATTTTCAGAAGTCAACATTTTCGGTTTCAATCACAACCGCAGGCGGGGAAGTAGCTGCCTACACAAGCACGAGTGGGCCGTTTATCGCCCGCGTGATTGATGCTCTAACTCAGGCGTTTATTGCGAGAGGGTAGGTTAATTTCTATCTGTTCCGCTCACCCAGAGTTGACGCCCGCCCTGCCTTTGAGTTTCGTAGCGCCTTGCATTTGCCAACCAACCACGAGACGCGCTTTTCCTCGCAGCAACGCACCGTTCTCTGGATTCTCTGGCTGACTTACGGCTCGCTTTATTTTTGCCGCAATAATCTCGGCATCGCCATTCCCGGACTCAAAGAGAACTGCACTACAACGCCAAACAAATGCGCCTCGTCCTGATATTTCTTGAGTTGCCTTACAGCGTCGGACGAAAATTCAAACAGATCACTAACCGCGCGGTCTCACGTTCCACAGAAACGCCAACAAAATAATCCCCATCGCCGTGCAGCCGAGCACACACCAGAGCGCGGTATTCCAGCCGTAGTGTTGTGTGACCCAGCCGATTCCTTTGCCTTCAATGGTTCGCCCAACATAGCCGAAAAAGCCCACGAATCCCGCCGCCGTTCCCACCGCTTTTTTTGAAGTCAGGTCCAACGACATCACGCCGGAAAACATCACCGGCACGTAAACGCAAAATCCGATGATGCCGAACAAAATCATGTCGATCCAAAGTTTCTCGGCGGGAACAATGATGATGCAGTAAAACGCGATCAGTAGCGGAATCATTGCCATCACACTGACCCGCGCGCGGTATCCCCCAAGTTTATCCGAAAGCCAACCCATCGTGAGCATCCCTGCGGCACCGGCAAACTCGATCACCGTGGTGCTGAAGCCGCCTTCACCCAGAGTCGCGCCTTTCACTTCTTTTAGATAGGTCGGCCCCCAATCCACCATGGCGTATCGGGCGATGTAAACAAACACGTTCGCCAGCGCCAGAATCCAAAGCATTTTGTTCGGCAGAATGTATTTCAGCAGAAGCTCGCGCCCCGAAAGTTCGCGTTCGTGCTCCTCTTTTTCGTCTGGAGGCCAATCGCTATTGTATTCTTCGACAGAAGGTAAACCGACCGATTGCGGTGTGTCGCGCATTCGCCAGAAAAGATAAACCGCACCGATGGTCGTGATGATTCCGGGTACGTAAAACGCCGATTGCCAACCCCAATGTTCGGCACATTTCGCCGCAAGGTATCCGGCGATTCCTCCGCCGACGTTGTGGGAAATATTCCACCTGCCGAAAATTGTCCCGCGCTCTTTTGCGCTATACCAATGCGACAGTCCCCGGGTGCAGGGGCCATAACCCATGCCTTGCACAAAACCATTGAGCGTCCAAAGCCAGAAATGGATTCCGAAGGTGTGTGTTGCGCCGAAGGAAAAATTCAACGCTGCCGTCAGTAACATTCCAACGGCCATGTATTTGCGGGCATCGCTGCGATCCGCGAAGTAACCCATGACAAATTTGCCGATGCCATAAGCGATGGATGTTCCCGCGATGATGTCGCCGAGCATGGACTTGGTGTAGTGGAGCGCCTCGCCAATTTCTTTTTGCACCGGCGAAAAGTTGTTTCGCACGAGGTAAAACATGGCGTAAGCCATGAAGGCCGCTTCAAAAACCTGCCAGCGAAAACGTGGATAAAGGCGTTTAATTTCCGCATCAGGCAGGCGAGGAATGGCAGGTGCCGGGCGAAACCACTGGCGAATTGTCGTAATCATTTGGGCGATAGCGCCATGTTGGAAGTGGAGGAAAATTTCGGCAACTCTGCGTTGCTAGATTTTTGGTAACGCAGAAGCTGTTCTTCTTTGACACTGTCGCTCCAACCTAAAATCTCCGCCATCCAATCGGCGACTTGCGCCGCCCGCTCGTTCGCATCTGAAAAATAATAATGCCAACTCGTGCGGTCGCAAAAATTTGCAGCGGAATGGATCACGCGAAAATCGTTCCAGCTTTTGTCTCGCGCAATTTAGCTCCAAACTCTTTTAAACTCGGGAAAACTAAATTTGGCGACACCTCAAATTCGGCGGCTTCAGCGGAGGTTGCTTCTCCAGTCAGAACAAGGACTCCGAGTGTTCCGGCTTGTTTTGCCATGGCCATGTCGGTGTAAATACGGTCGCCGACGATGGCGAGTTCGTTTGTTTTTAAAGAGTGCCGCGCAAGAATTCCTTTGAGCATGCGTGGGTCTGGTTTGCCAAGGACTGCGAGGGGCGCGGAGCCAGTCGCTGCATTCAGGCAGGCGCAAATAGAACCGCAATCCACCAGAACAGTGGGTTGATCGGTCGGACAGATACGATCGGGATTGGTGGCGATGTAGGGTTTTCCTTTTTTGATCCAATAGGCTGCTCGACAAAGACGGGAATAGGTCAAAGTGGAATCGTACCCGACGACGACCACTTCCGGTTCATCCGCGTGACTGTCCTCGGTCAAAATGAATCCTGCCCCAGCCATTTCCTGGCACATGCTCGGCGTGCCAAGTGTGAAAAGCCGATTAGCAGTGGGAAATGTTGCATGCAGAAATTCAATGGTGCACTGCGTAGAGGTGTAAAGCTGGCTTTCCTCAGCCTCAATCCCAAAATTCTGCAAATGGGCGAGATAATCTTTCGCGCTCTTGGATGGATTGTTCGTGAGAAACGTGTAGCCGATGCCGATCTCGTCGAGCAGAGACAAAAATGGTTTTGTGAAATCAAAAAGCGTCCCGCCTTTGTAAATCGTGCCGTCCATGTCAAGGGCGACATGGCGGACTTGGGAAAGATTATTTTTCATTTATCCGTATAAAGCTTGGCGGAAGTTGCCGTAACAAACTTCCGCCAAACCCAACCTAAATTGTGGCCACTTCCTCAGACTTTCCGCCAAGAGCATGGAACAACGGTTCCCGCCGTCATGTCGCCATGTTGAATCATCGCAATGATTTCCCGGCTGATATTGAAATATTTGGCAGACTGTAAGATGTAGTGGGCACGGTTGTTTCCGTAGTAAAAGCGGAACGTTTCATCCCGTCAAGAGTGCCCTCGCCGCCTGGTAGTGTTTTCGCAGTGGTAATAAATACCGATTAAGGATCAATCGAAATGGAGGCCCACTTTTTGCCCTGTTTCTCTGCGTAACTAGACAGAATTTTCTCGTGCTCCATCAGTACCGCGCGGACGACCGCTGAATCATCCGCATGGCCGAATTCAGGAACGGAATCGGGGATCAAATCGAATTGGCGATGGGCGTAAACGAGAGCAAACGTGGCACTTGCCACAGTCACGTAGGGCAAATCTTCTGCAAGTCCTTCGGCAAAATCCTCCACCAGGTCGGCCAGAAATTCCAACTGATCTGCGAGGTGAGGATATTTTGGATCCTGCAACTCGTTAAACTCCAGCTTGAGCAGCGGCAATTCTTTTTGAATGCCGCGCAAAATCTTTGGGGTAATCCTCGATGCGCCTTTGTGAACAAATTTAACGATTTCGCCCATGTCGCCAAGGTTCAACCAACGCGCAAAATTAAACAAGCCGGTTTTCAGCCGATTAACTCGTCGGGCGGTTGACGACCAGGGGACTGCCAGTTTGTCCCAAATGGACAATTCCCTAAACGATTTCCAGCGGACATTTTGGCAAGGCATCGAGAAAGGCTTGGCCATATTTTTTTGTGAGCACGCGATTGTCGAGGACGACGACAATTCCTTCATCACTTTTCGTGCGAATCAATCGGCCAACCCCCTGTCTAAATTTTAGAATCGCTTCCGGCAAAGAAAAATCCATGAACGAATTTCCGCCGTGCGCTTCGATATTTTCAATCTTGGCCTCGATCAGCGGGTGATCGGGAACCGCAAACGGCAACCGCGTAATAATCACATTGGAAAGAGCCTCGCCCGGAACATCGACTCCTTGCCAGAAACTATCGGTGCCGAAAAGAACCGAATCCACATCCGCTTTGAATTTCTCCAACATAAGCGAGCGCGGCGTGCCGGTGCCTTGAACAAAACATTCCAGACTGAGTTCCGTGAAAAGCGGCTCCATCCGCAGGGCAATTTGCTGCATCAATTTGAAATTCGTGAAGAGCACAAATGCTTTGCCGTGAGTCATGCGCAAAAAATGTTCAATCCAGTGGACCAATGAGTCTTCGTAACCAGGCTCCCGAGGATCAGGCATTTTGCCAGCGACAAATATTTTCATCTGCTGCTCGTAGGCAAACGGTGAACCCACTTGCAACAAAGTGGATTTCTCCGCGCCCACTTGTTTTGCAAAATAATTCAACCCTGTTTTGCGATTTACGATTTGCGGCTGGCTATTTATTTCGGGCGCAGAACTTTGAATTTTGGACTTTGAACTTTGTCTTTCGCTGCCGGAAACTGCGAGCGTCGCGCTCGTCATGATGATCGACGTGGCAGAGCCAAAAAGCCGCTGACGTAAAAATTCGGCGACGTTAATCGGCGCGGCATTGAGCGCGAGGTTTTTTTGCGTTTTCCCGGAACGTTCCACCCAATAAACGTGCTCCTCTTCACTTTGACTGAGGAACGTCGCGACTTCATTTCGCAATTCGGCAAGGCGGCGATTGCACTCCATCAGTTCCTGACCCGTGTCCTTGTCCTCACTGATTTTGATCAACTCGCTGACCGCTTCGCGCAATCGTTGGATTGGCAACGTCACATTGTCTTCCACCAAATCGTGTTGGCGAATGCGAAGCTCCGTCCAACTTCTTTCCTTGTTAAAGCGGGATTCCGTCGAGTTTTGAATTTTTTTCTGGGCCTCCGCCAGATTTTCGCAAGCCTCTTCCACCGCGTGGAAAAACTGATCAATTTCGCCAATTAAATCGGCAACCAGTTTTACCGCGGAGCCTTTTCGCAAAGTGGCGAGCAGACCCTTTTCCGTCCGGGGATTCCAAAGCCGTTGCAAGGCGTAACGCATTTGTCCGCTGGAAACGCTTAACCCGATATGTCTCGAAGCAACATTTTCCACCTGATGCGCTTCGTCGAAAATCACAAAATCATTTTTGAAAAGCACGCCGCCTTCGACTTCTTCATCAATCCCGCCAAGATTCATGAAAAACAATGTGTGATTCAACACGAGCACATCGGAGGAAAGAATGCGACTGCGGGTGCGCTGAAAAAAACAGGCATTGTTGCCCGCGCTTTTGGCAAAGTCGGATTGGTGCCCGCACAGTTTAGGTGTGCAAAGGCCTCGCTCCGAACAAACTTGCGACCAAACCTTCTGGTCTGGCTCAATTTCGAAATCAGACAAACTTCCGCCTTCCGTGCGCTTGGACCATTCGTAAATGCGTTGCAACTCCTGGATTTCGGGCGACGTGAATAAACTGTCCGCTTGCTGCATCGCTTTGTGCAATCGCCGAGTGCAAAGATAATTCTGCCGACCTTTGAGCATCGTGAAGCTGAACTTCACCGGTTCGGGCAATTGGGACAGCACTGCCTCAAGCATCGGCAAATCCTTTTCAACCAATTGCTCCTGAAGATTGATGGTGTGGGTCGAGACAACTGCTTTTTTGCTGTTCGCAACCGCGAATAAAATTGCGGGAATTAAATATGCCAGACTTTTGCCAACGCCCGTGCCTGCTTCCACAACCAGATGCTCTTTCGTTTCCAAAGCTTTGGCGACGGCGACCGCCATCTGCTGCTGTTCGGGACGAAATTCAAAATTCTTCGCCTTCGACAAAATGCCGCTCGGCGAAAAAATTTCTTCGACTTGCTTGAC
>JBKJOA010000040.1:0-2755 GCA_046593365.1 Limisphaerales bacterium | reverse complement strand
ACGCCGCGGAAGAGGATGAGATAAACGGTGGATTTCATTCGTTTTATAACGTGCCTGCTTCGAGTTGTTCCAGATAAATAAACTCCGGCGCTTTCACGCCGGCTTCTTGACGGATTTTCACCAGGCGCGGCGATTCAAAGAACTTCTTTGCATCCACAATCGAAGTCCAGGCCGAGAAATGGACGATCTTGTTTGCGTCCGTTTCATATTTCAAAACCTGATACGAACGCTCACCCGCTTCTTTGCGAATGCCGGCGGCGTCAGCGAACACTTTTTTCCAAGCTTCGTAATCCGCGACTTCATGGATGATCAGGACGTATTGCATCCATCGATTTTGCAGCGCGACTGGAACGGCGTCACGCCAGAACTCATCAGCCTTTCGGCGGCCACTCCACGCCGTCGAGTTCCTTGGGCAATTATTTCGGGTCAACCGGATAGATGAGGGAGAGGTCCATCTGAGATTTTGAGCCTTGTAGAAATTCCAGTTCCTCCGGCGCGCCGATGATGAGCCAGAGCACCTCGGCATCCGTGTCGTTGAACACCTGGCGCAACTGGTCGATGGCAATGCAAACGTGACTGGTCTGGTCAAAGGCAGTGATGGAACCATCTCGGCAAAATATAATTGCGACCCCTTTGGCAAGGTGCTGAGCACGACGTCTGTTTCATTGTTTCTAGCTGATAGCCGGCTGGTGGCGAGAAGGTCGCTTCTCTACTTTGGGGTGCTGCTCTAGCCGATCAGCCGGTGGCAAACCGGCGCTCCTATCCGGAAATTACTTTCGAAAATTGCTATAACGAAAAAAAACGACACCGTGAACGCTTGAACCGATACCGTAATGATTATGCGTTCTGCGTTTTAGTTTCCCGCTTATCGATTTCCTTTTTCCATTTCTCAGCGAGTAGCGCAGCCATGATTTGGAGAGCTTCTCTTTCCTCGGAGAACAGGTTTGGATTATCCAGTTCACTCAGGATATTTTCCACTGCTAGTGAGTTAATCATAGGGTTTAACTTTGATGTTCACGACATCTCGCCGCCCGGCCCAAACGCGATGAGCAACGGGAAGCTGGTCAGAGCGTAGTTCTGGGATTGCGAGTAGAATCATAACACGAGCTACCCAAGAGTTGTCTCACAAAGTCCGTGGCGAACGCTATGGGGCGCAACCCTCCAAAAAAGTTCAAATAAACGCTGAAGCCAAAACAGTGGTAATCGCCGAAGAGATCGTCCACTACCTGAAACTCGATCAATGAGCGGAATCGGCGATTTCCGCTGGAACTCGTTCGCTCTCTGAAGCACGGCGGGCGTAGATCTTTTCGGAGCGCTTCTGTTTCACGCTTTGCCGCCGCCAGATTTCAATTTTGGCGGTGAGCGCGAGCAGGATGAGCCAGAGCATTAGATTTCGGGGCTGAGTCAGGACGCGTTCGACGAAACTTTGCAGGTAATTGATTCCGCAGCCAACCGCAATCCCAATGCTGAGCGCGCCAAGAAATTGACGGCGGAAATGCCACGCGGCGCGAATGTTCCACCAGAGAAACAGGGCTATCAGCGCGAGGAAACAGAAAAGCCCTTGAAAACCAGTCTCTGCGAGCAGCAAATAATAAAGGCTTTCCTCAATTCCTTTCGCCGCTTTCGCGTCCAGTAAATCCCCGTGCTTTCGAAAATATTCGTCAATGTGGTCGCCGTAGCGATACGGGTGATTGATGGTCACCGCGTAGTTATTCCAGCCGATGCCGATCGGATAATCCTGAAACATTTTTACGGAAGCCACCTTCAACATGATACGCGTTTGCTTGCTATCGTAGGTGTAAGGATCGTTGAAACGCTCAATGATCGTATCCATTGTCTTTGCAAGGCCAACGACCGCGCAAAGACCCAGCACGCCGATGACAATTAATCGCCGCTTCGTAAATTGATCTAATAAACTTAGTAGCATCACCATCACCGTCCCGAATCCGAAGATGACCAAGCCTGCTCGTGACAGGGTAAATTCCACAATCACGGCGGAGGCGAGAAACATAAATAAGTAAACATTGGCCCAACGCCCTTTGGCCCCTGCCCCCGCAGCCAACAGCAACATCGAAATTAAATTTGCATACATGGCCAACGCGTTCTGATGTTCGAACGTGCCAAGAATCTGATGACGGCCGTCCAGGTATTTCATTTTGAGGACGACCAGGAATTCCCAACCCACGGTGATGCACATGCATTTCAGGAAGAATTGCAGATCTTTTTCCGTGCGGACAAAGTTGTAAGTCGCCAGGAAAATCACGACTGCTTTGAAGGCTTTGAAAGCCGCCATACTCACGAAAATTGCAGAAGGCGCATTGAGGATGGAAACGAAACATAATCCGCAATAAAGCAGGTAGAGCCACAAGCCGGGCGGGAACAGCTTGAATTTTGTTTTGGGTTCCAAAGCAGCGGCAATGATGAGCGAGAGCGCGAGGACTTCGTTGAAGTAAAAATGAAAACCGCGAGCGTGGCCGCGATACTCAGGCACAAAGCCAAGCGTTAGACCCCATTCTGCCGATGAAAGCAGTCCTGATATTGTCATGAAGCACATGACAAAAAAAGTGATGCGTTGCAGGTTGCGACGACCCCGCAGCAAAAATCCAGCGATGGGCGGCACCACTAGATAAAGGAATAATAGAACGCCAAACTTGATGATCTCTTTTGTGTCCAAACAGAAGCAATCTACAAAAAAAAATCTACGGCCTCAATCAGGCCAACGCTGAGGCCACCTTGGTTGTTCCGATGATTTTCA
>JBKJOA010000440.1:0-2679 GCA_046593365.1 Limisphaerales bacterium | reverse complement strand
GAATCGAAGCCGTGCGAAGTCGGCAGAAATTGCGGCAGGTGGCCGAGATGCCATTTGCCAATACACGCCGTGACGTAGTTCTTTGATTTGAGCGCGGTGGCAATTGTGATCTCGTTGGTTGGTAAACCGCCGGTTGAAACTCCGTAAAGCACGCGACGCGATTCGCTTCCTGCCATGCCGCTGCGGATCGGCAAACGTCCGGTCAGCAAAGCCGCACGGCTCGGAGTGCAAACGGTCGCGGCGACATAAAAATCGGTAAAACGCATTCCTTCGGCGGCCATGCGGTCAAGGTTCGGCGTACGAATATTCGGATGACCGTAGCAACCGAGATCGCCGTAACCGAGGTCATCGGCAAGAATGATGATGATGTTCGGCGGACGAGCGACTGCTCGGGCCAGCGGAAGCAAACTGCCAAGAAAACAGCAGAGGAGGAAAAGGAAATTGGAGCGCGGTTTCATCTGCGAAATTTAACTGTGAATCGAGCGGCAAGGCAAAGATTTTGACGACGCTTCGTCAGGGATTGGCCAGACATTCCTAAGGATACCAAATTAAATTCGAGTTATTGGTAATTGCTTGCGCGGTGGCGAAATTCCAGTAAGCGGTATTCTTAAAACGCGCCGCATGACCATCTAAAAACGTAAAGTTTGCCCCTTTGCTGTGTAAATTAGTGTGGGCAAAATTCGGAAGGCCTATCGCAGGAAGATTTTTTGAGTCGAACATCCAAACTGTTTTTGTGGGATTGGGAATGGTTGTAATTTTTACGTAATCCCTATCGTTTGCTCCGACCCCATCAACTGCTTCATTTAAACAATAATGAAACAAATTGTTTGTTAGGCTGCTTTGATCGCAGCGGCGAGGATTGGATGGACAAATCCAAACTGATTTTGGTGGAGTAATGGCGGGATTTGTTCGCCAAGGCATGTCTCGGTAAAGAGGAAAATTGAGCATGGAGGGAAGCCCGATATACCATGCTTCGTATGTTGGGCTAAGAAGGTCGGATTCGAGCGGAGTTTGTTTCCCCTCTTTAGGCAGAAAGTCTCGAAAGTCACTCACATAAAACTGCGTCGCCAATCCCCATTGCTTTAAATTATTCAGGCACTGCGTGGCGTAAGCTTTCTCTTTCGCTTTGGCGAGCGCGGGCAGCAGTAGCGCAGCGAGAATGGCAATGATCGCGATGACGACCAGTAATTCAATTAACGTGAATGCCCAGACGCCTTTGATGATTTTGTTTTTTGCCAGACGCATTTAAAGATGGATTGCTGGACTATTTTCTACCATTGATGGCGCGATGATTAAACTAGTTTTATTCGACATCGACGGGACGCTGGTTCGCACCGGTGGAGCAGGGATGAAGGCCTTCGCGCGCGCGTTCCAGACCGAGTTCGGCCTCAACGACGGCGCGGAGAAATTAAAATTCGCCGGGCGCACCGATGTCTCGCTCGTGCGCGAATTTTTTTCTCATCACGGCATCACGCCCGACGCGACCCATTTTGAACGCTTTTTCGAGACTTACCTGTCGCACCTCGAGCAAATGATTTTGCAATGCGAAGGCGGCGTTTGTCCGGGGGTGAACCCGTTCATCAACGAACTGCGCATGCAATCCAATCCGCCAGCCATCGGTTTGCTCACGGGGAATATCCGGCGCGGCGCGGAAATCAAATTGCGCCATTACGGCTTGTGGAAATCATTCGCGTTCGGTGGCTTTGCCGATGACCACGAGGAGCGCGACCACATCGCGGCCATTGCGAAGGAGCGCGGCGAAGAAGTCTTGAAAACGAAATTGCGCGGCGAAGAAGTCCTGGTGATTGGCGACACGCCGCTGGACATTCGTTGCGCACGGGCGATTGGCGCAAAGGTTCTCGCCGTGGCGACCGGCGGTTCCAAGCTCGACGAACTGCAATCGCACAAACCCGATTGGGCCGTGGAAGATTTGCGCGCGTTCAAGGCCGAGCAATTGCGGTGAATTTGGTCGAGAATGGAAGAGCGGAAAATCTCTGAAATCCAGTGGTTTTATAGTAACGAAAGTAACTAACGCTCTGTCCGGATGATCAAACCCGACCTCTCTCAAGCCATGCTCAACAGCAGCAAAAGAGACCCCGCGCACATTAGCGCGAATGCGATTTTCAGTAACTGACCGTAACGTTTGAGAAACTGAGGCGAATGGCCCCAACGCTTGGCAAGTTTCTTGGCATTCCAATAATCCTCTAAGCCAGACCAACTGAATAGAAAGAATGCGGGACTCTTCCCAAGCTTTTCTAAATACCGTTGAATGGGTGTGTTATAAAGGATGCCTGCAACGACGCTACAAATGCCGCCCGAAAACCAGAGAACCAATCCGATAATTGCGAAAATATTCATATCGGCAATTGACCAAGATCAGCGGCCCGGCCTCGTGAAAAGGCACGATTGCAACCGGAGCGAGTGACTGTGGCAGAGCGTGACTTGTTCAGCATTTTTCTCCTCCTAGCTATTAAATAAAACGTCGTCATTCCGAATCCGACCAGTGTCCCAGCGCCAACAAAAATGACGACTGGGACGAGCAAAATTAACCGAGCACGTTTCCTAACGTCGGCTTGTTTAATGAGTAAATCTTGGCGCGTCATTTCCTTTGCCGAATATTTCAATGCGAATGCGGCTTGCCGGTTCCGCAACGTCCACACGATTTGGGTACGCCTGAAC
>JBKJOA010000348.1:0-3128 GCA_046593365.1 Limisphaerales bacterium | reverse complement strand
GTCAGGCGAAAGTTTCGTAACCTTTACTTGTAATGACGAACACACGGAGTGGTAACAATTGTCCCAAATCCCGGCAGTAATCGTAATGAGGCCACCAATCGTTTGTAGAGCGGCGTGTTGGGAAAAGGAGTCGCGATGGCGAAGCGCGGCAAATCAATCCGGGCTTGCACGGCGAACTCCGCCGTCTTCAAAAACACATCCGGCTCGTCTTGATCGAGACCGAAAACAAAACAGCCTTGCAACGCGATGCCGAGGGAGACGAATCATGGAACGGTCCATTGTTGCGGCTTCGGCTTTCATGGAGGCAGCTTAAATTTTTCAAAAACTAAAGCAAGCGAGACACTCCGCGAAAAGCGAAATCTCGTTGTTGGAGCGGGCAGCCTCTTGGCCGAATTGCACGTCACTCGAAAGTTTGACCGCGGAGACGCTTCAGCAAATTACGCGGCTCGAAGGAATTGATTTCGCAACTACTTTACTGTTCGACCGTTTTCAAAAATCGCCGCAGCGCTCAGGATTTATTCAGCGCATCAATGCTCTGCGCGAGATTCCTTCCCGCACACGCAGCGGGGTGGACGTGAAAGTTGTGGTGGTTCCTGGCGCACTTTACGTCGAGCGTCCTGACATCGGCGGCGATGGACGCGTGGTGCGCGAAGTCGCTGAAAGCTTTGGATGGGGCACCGATTTGATTCCCCTGGTGAGCGTCGGGTCGGTCACGGAAAACGCCCGGCGGATTTGCACCTGGCTCGCGCAACATACAGACGAAAAAATTATTTTGGTTTCATTGAGCAAGGGTGGACCGGAAGTGAAAATGGCGCTGGCTGCGCCGGACGCGCACACTTTATTTCGCAATGTCGTTGCGTGGGTCAGCGTCTGCGGTCCGTTAAATGGTTCTCGTATGGCGAACTGGATTTTGGCCAGCCCGCTTCGGACTCGGCTCTTTCGCCTGCAATACAAACTGCAACGGCGCGATTTCCGGTTCATCACAGATTTGCGCCATGGTGCGAACTCGCCGTTGAATTTCCCTCTGCAATTGCTGCCGGGCATTAAGGTCGTGAATATGGTCGGCTTTCCTTTGAGGCAACATTTATCCACGCCGTTTTCTCGATTCTATCACCGAACACTGGCGGCATTCGGCCCGAATGACGGAACCATTTCATTATCGGATTTGCAGGAATGGCCCGGCGAAATTTATCCAGTTTGGGGAACGGACCACTATTTTCGCCCGGAGAGTCTGGCGCGCGGTTTGATCACAGCGGTGCTGCAATATCTGGCGAATGAGATTGGGTTCGAACGGGCTGAGAATTTGGGAACCAAAGAACCTGCTTTTTCCTGAAAGTGAATCGCGTCAGATCATCGTCTGAAAACTCGATCGCTTGGCCACAATTTCAAAGACAAGGAAACTCAGCGGGGAAATTTTCCGGTTTCGGTCAAGCCGGAAGTTCTATATGGTCGCGTCACCGTGAAAATGCGAATTGTTTCCCTACTTCTTCTATCCTTTGTCATCCGAATTTCCTGGATTATGGCAATGGCCACTTTCACTGCCAGTGCAACCCAGGCTGCGGAAATGGAATTGACTTTGCAGACGCGTGATCCGGCAACGGGAAAGATCGTGCTCACGACCGAGAAGGTTGACCCAAAGCGAGTAGGCGTCATCGCGGTGGATGTCTGGAATTATCACTGGTGTAAGACGGCGACAATGCGTGTCGATGCAATTGTGCCGCGGATGAACAAGGCGTTGGATGCTGCCCGTGCGCTTGGCATGACGGTCATGCTCTGCCCCAGCGACGTCGTGGATAATTACGTTGGCTACCCGCAACGTGAAGCGGTCTTCGCCGTGCCCAAGATCGCCGTGCCCACCGTGGTGAACGTCACTTGCCCGCCCGCCCCCGATCCCGGCGGCTGCGCTTGCGGACGCGAACGGTGCACGGTGAATTTCGGTTGGGATGGCATGCATCCGGCGTTGCGCATCGGAGAGGAGGATTTGATGCCCGACACGCAGTTAGAGGTTTATTCGATTTGCCAACAACGTGGCCTGACCCACCTGATCTATGTTGGATTTCACACCCAGATCTGTCTGCTGGGCAAGTCCATGGGACTAAAGGCCATGAAGTCCGCAGGGTTGCGCTGCGTCCTGGCGAGGGATATGACAGATGCTCATCCCGGATATGACCCCTCGCGCAACTTCACTCCCGACCTCAATACACAACAAGTCGTGGAGCATTTCGAGAAATACCTGTCGCCCACCATCAGTTTTCAGGACGAGTTGAACAGGCTTGGAAAGTGGGATCCGAATTGGGTGGTTGACCCGGTTCGAATCGCACCCTGGGGCACACGGATGCGCCCGCACCTTTTCGAGGAGCCGATCACGGTCACTCTCGCCGCGCCTTTGCAGCCGGACGCCGAAATCCGTTATACACTGGACGGCACAAGCCCGATGTTCGGTTCGACGCTTTACAAGAAGCCGCTCGTTTTTACGGAAACCACGGTGTTGCGTGCCGCTGCGTTCCGCAATGGGCGTAATGTCTGTCTTGAGTCGGAAGGCTCATTTGCGCGGATGTTGCCGGTGCCTCCTTTGCCGGACGTTTACGTCGGCGATTTGAAGCCGATACGGAACGTTGGATTCGGTCACACCCATGGTGGTGTCGCGCGCTACTCGGGGAATACTCAACCACCGCAAAAGGACAAATCGAATCTTGGCCATGAATTAAAGATCAATCGCCAGGTATATCCGCACGGCATGGGTGTTCATGCCCCGTGCGAACTGGTTTACGAGGTGAAGCCCCACTACAAACGTTTCGTCGGGCTGGCTGGGGCGGATGAAAACCTGGCGAGCATCAACCACGGCTCGAACCTCGCAAAATATCCCAGCGTTGTCTTTAAAATCTTCATTGATGGCAAAGTGGCCGCCGCGAGTCCGGTCATGCGGATGTTGTCTCAAGCGTGGCGATTTAACGTCGAAATTCCCGACGGTGCCAAGACAATCAGTCTGGTCGCGATGGATGCCGGAGACGGTTCAAGGGAGGATTTCGCCGACTGGGCCAACGCGGGATTCATCCTCAAACCATAACAAGGTTTTTCAGTTGTCCGAAGGATTGAACTTCAATAGTGATTATCTCTTGCTGGCAGCA
>JBKJOA010000200.1:0-2896 GCA_046593365.1 Limisphaerales bacterium | reverse complement strand
TGGGATGAAGCAGTTGTGAACTAGTCGGCGACTTGTCCAGTGTGCCTGGACGTCTTTTCAAATTTATTCCGCAAGGGCTTTTGCATTGGCCGAATTTAAAATCTGAAATCGCTTGTTAAACGAATCACGAGGTGTCTTCGGTTTAATGACCGGCGAGGGAAACTGAAATCGCCCCACGATGGCGATGTCTAAAATATTTGTTTGGAAAAGTTTTCCGAGATTATCCACGGAGAGGCTTTCGGCAATGAATTTTGGCCGCTTTTCGCCAACTTGAGCACATTCCTCGTCAGACAAATTCGGCGCTCCAACAAAGGAGACGATGGCGTCATATCTTTCGCCTTTTTTTAGGATGCGCAAAAAGCGGCTGGCAGAAAGTCCGCCGCCCGTGCGGTATTTAGGTTGGCCCTTGGTGTCCAAAATTTCCGTTTTCGCAATTTTCACGCTGCCTAACTTTTGCAAATTTTCTTCAAAAGATTTAAGCTGAATTTTTAGTTCCGGCGCTCTCGGTGTGTCGATGGCGACCACTTCAATTCTGCCTTTGTGATTGAGGAGCCTGGATGTTTCTTCGGCCATGACTTTGCCAATTTCCTGGTGCAAAAAGTCGCTGGGATTGGGCTCGGTGTATTGTTGATACATCCAGAACATCGAGGCGCCAATCGCCAGGAGCGAAGCCGCAACCGTTAATTGTTTTTTAGTTTTGCTCTCCATGCGCTTCAAAATCTCCACTGAATTTCCGCAGCATTGTTGGTCAACCTCACGTTCGGAATTTTGAACGTGTCATGGGATCTCGCGCTGTTATCAAAAAGGAGCACATTGGTTCGCGTCCCTTTTTTGTGCCGGGCATTGATTCGTTCATCTTTTCCGTTGTGAATCCAAAAGCCGTCGAAAAGCATGGGCATCCTGGAATTTTTTGCGGCGGAACTGAACTTGTTAGACGCAGTCGATTTTGTCCCGTCCATCGGAATTCGGGTGAAAGGCCATTTGCGGAAGCTGCCCGTCGAGCCGTTGATGCCGTACCAACAATCAATATAAAATTTTTTCCCGGTGCTTTCGGAAGCGTAAGGCCATGCTTTGGCACCTTCAGGATCGTCGCGAGTGGTCGGGTTGAAGGAATAAACTTGGGGCAATCCGGACGGGCAGCGAAAAGTGGATTTGCCGCTTGGCATGGCGTAAAAATTGGGGGATGTCTCGCCTCTTAGATAGCGGGCATTGTGCAAAATCGTTGGCCAGCCTTCCTGAAATTTTGCGCCTTTGCTGACATCATATTCGGCGGGCACGAGCCGGTCGGCGTTGTCGTCAGAATACATCACCATCGCCACGCCCATTTGTTTTAAATTGTTGACGCAAGAAATAGATTGCGCGGTTTGTTTGGCGGCGCTCAACGCGGGCAAAAGTAAAGAGGCAAGTATCGCAATGATCGCGATTACGACGAGCAGTTCTACCAATGTAAATGCCGCGGGACCAACGCCGGAGGCAATTTTCCATTGGCCAACAAAGTTTCGACGATGTTTTTTCACTCTCTTAGATTATCAGGTGCGCGGTCACAGACAGTCAAGGAGCGAGCCAAAGAACGATCTCGCATTTTAGCGCTTGCATGATATTTTAACCGGCCAAAATGAAATCACTTGGATTGAAAATATTTCTCACCGTAACGCTTTGTCTTGGGGCGAACGCTGTATTGGCCTCCACTTCTTGGATTAATCCGGCGAGTGGATTGTGGAGAACTGCGGCAAACTGGTCAGGCTCAATTCTTCCCGATAGTTTAAATGGAGCCCTAATCACAAACAGCTCTACAAAATTCGTGTTGATGGATGCGTTGACCCCCAACACAAATCTCACCGTGGGCCGCCTTTCCTTAGGCGCTCCGCTTGGGTTCACCAACACACTCAACGTCACTGATCTGACGACGAATATTTTCCAATCGCTTTTCTCGGTTACTGTTTCGCACGGCGGTGCTCTGGTGATGACCAATTCAACTTTGTTCCTCGATCCAAATTTGGGTGGGTCGTTTAATTTAGTTGCTGGAAGCACCACGGTTGAGAGCGGATTGTTGGATTGCAGCCAGGTGACACTGCGAGTGGGAAGGACAAATAGTGCGCCCGGATTTTTGACGGTGAATGGAGGAAATGTGATCGCCGACACCCTGTTGGTTGGAGAAACCAGCGGTGCGCACGGAACAGTGCAAATCAATGGCGGAACGGTCACCGCAGCAACGCTTATAAGTTTGGGGGAAACGACCGGAAGCACGGGGATAGTTTCAATTTCAAGCGGCCAGCTTTTCGTGACCAATGGGTTTTTTAAAGTTGGAAATTTAGGCTTGGGCCAGCTCACGATTTCCGGCGGTTTGATCCAATGTTTTTCGGAAGTGCATATTGCCGACACGACAGGTTCCACCGGAATCGTTTCCATAGTCGGCGGTCAATTCCTTGCCACGAACGATATCACCGCGATCGGGCGTCATGGCTTCGGTCAAATGACGATTTCCAATGCATCGGTGACCTTGACCAACGTTTCCGTTGGTCGCCACCCCGGCTCGAGTGGCACTCTCGAAATCCAATCCAACAGTCTCGTGACTCTGGCCGACGATCTTTCCATTGGAAGATTTAATGGGGCAACCGGCACTGTTCTCGTCACCGGCGGACTGCTTTCAATTCTGAAAGACATCATTTGGGTAGGACGGGAAGGTTCGGGCCAAATGACAATTTCCAATGGCACTGTGCAGGCGCAAAATCTGCGGGTCGCAATTTCAAACGCATCGTCCGGCACTTTGAACATTGCTGGCGGCACTACCTTAATTTCCTCAAATTTTGTGGTCGGCAACCCGCTCATTTCCACGGGCCAGGTTTTTATGACGGGCGGAAATCTTATCGTGACGAACGCGGCAAGTTTGGCTTCG
>JBKJOA010000155.1:0-17551 GCA_046593365.1 Limisphaerales bacterium | reverse complement strand
GGGCGCTTGGACTGGTTTAAATATTCCAAACCGATTTTTGTGAGAATGCGATTTTCGCCGGTGAGCGGAACAAGATCAGCGATGGTGCCGAGCGCGACTAAATCCAGCAACGGCCGCACATCAAATTCCTGCGCTTCAGGCCAGCCCAGGTTGCGTCCGGTTTTGACCAGTGCATGAGCGAGTTTGAAGGCGAGTCCAGCGGAGCACAATTCGCGAAAGGATTGGGCGGGGTTCGTTTCAAGCTGCGGATTGACGAGAGCAACGGCGGGCGGCAGCGGTGTGGAAAGCTGATGATGGTCGAGCACAACGACATCGATTTGCCGCTCCTTCAGCCACGAAATTGTGGCAAATGCAGTCGAACCGCAGTCCACGGCGAGAAGAAGTTTCACCGGAAATTTTGCGAGACAATTTTCGACGCCGTCCTGGCTCAGTCCGTAACCTTCATCGAGCCGGTGCGGCAAATAAGCTTCGACTTTCCAACCGAGGGCGCGGAGCGTCTGAATCAGCAGCGTGGCCGAGGTGACCCCATCCACATCGTAGTCGCCAAAGATGACAACCAACTCGTTTTGCGCGCGGGCTAAAAGTAATCTGTCCACTGCCGCACTCATATTTGGCAATAGAAATGGGTCTGCCAACATTTTCAAACGCGGCTCAAGAAAGTGTGCAATTTTTTCCGGTTCGCTGAATCCCCGGTTGAGCAAACATTGGGCGAGCAGAGGCGAAATTTTTGCGACGTCGGCCAAATGTGCGGCAAGCGCGGGTTGAGGTGGCGCTAATGACCAGCGAGATTTCATGTCAGGCTACTCCTGTGATTTGCCCTGTCCTGGCCGACCCACAATCATCGAATAAACGATTGAAGTGGTGATTATTCCCGCGACGATCATCAGCGAGGTCGCAGTTGGAAGGTGAATTTTCCAGATGGCGAGCAACATTTTTCCGCCGATGAAAACCAGGACGATGGAGAGGCCAATTTTCAAAAAACGAAAATACCCGATTGCGTTGGCCAGCACGAAATAAAGCGACCGCAACCCGAGAATGGCAAAGACGTTTGAAGTGAACACAACAAAGGGTTTTTGCGTGACAGAAAAAATCGCAGGAATGGAGTCAACCGCGAAAACCAGATCGGTCGTCTCAACCATGAGCAGCACGAGGGCGAGAGGAGTCAATGCAACTCGTCCGTCTATTCTCGTGATGAATTTTTGGCCGTCGAAGTCGGAGGAAACGGGGAAAAGTTTTCGAGCGGCACGCAAGACTGGATTTTTTTCGGGCTGAACCCCGGCGTCGTCATCCGCAAAAATCATTTTGATTCCTGTGAGGAGCAAAAATCCTCCGAAAACGTAGAGCATCCAATGAAATCTTTCCACCAAAGCCGCGCCGACGCCGATCATCACACCGCGCATGACGAGCGCGCCGAGAATTCCCCAAAAGAGAACGCGATGTTGATAAAGGAGCGGGACGCGGAAGTAGCAAAATATCAGTGCGATGACGAATACGTTGTCCATCGAAAGCGAAAGCTCGATGATGTAGCCGGTGATAAATTCGAGAGATTCTTCCTTGCTCCGCCATGCGGCCAGGGCGAATGCGAAAACCATCGCAACGGAAAACCAAATGAACGTCCAGAACAACGCTTCCTTGAAGTCAATGACGTGGGCTTTGCGATGAAAAACGCCCAGATCCAGCGCGAGAAAAACCAAGATTACAGCAATAAAACCACCCCAGTGCCACGGAGTGATTTCAGTGAGGGCAAGCATTGCCAGAATTTACACGGAAATTAGACCCGTGCGCTCTCCGCATTCTCCACCACCACCTGTGACGCAAGTTTCGGACGTTCACCTTTGTGCCACCAAAGTACAATCGCACTGGCAATGAAAATACTGGAGTAGGTGCCAGTCAAAATGCCGACAAGGAAGGTGAAGGCGAAGTCGTTGATGACGCCGCCGCCGAAAAGATAAAGTGACATGGTGGCCAGAAACACCGTTCCTGATGTAATAATCGTGCGACTTAGAGTTTGATTCAAAGCCTTGTTCATTACCTCGCGCAAAGTTCCGCGCACGCCAAGTTTTAGATCCTCACGAATACGGTCGAAGATCACGACGGTGTCGTTGATGGAAAACCCAATAATCGTCAGGACTGCTGCAACCATCGGCGCGTTAAGCTCGCGTCCGGTTAAAAAGAACCAACCCATTGTCATCAAAACGTCGTGAATAATTGCGATGACTGCGCCAACGGCAAACGAAAATTCATAGCGAAACGCCACGTAAATCAGAATGCCAAACAGTGATAGCAGAACCGCATAAATGGCGGAGATTTGAATCTCCTTTCCCACGGTAGGGCCAACTTTATCCAAAGCAATTCGTTCAAATTTTGCAGTTGGAAAATTTTTCTCCAGCACTTGTTCAACTTTTGCGCCTGTATCAAAAGCAGTCGCAATGCGCAAAGTTTCTGTGCCGCTGGAAGGATCTTTTTGATATTGAATTGTAGCGTCACCAATGCCGAGTGTTTTGACCGCCTCACGCACCTTGTCGGCATCAACTTTTGGGATATTTTGCGCAAATCGCATTGTTAATACGTCGCCACCTTTGAAATCCACCCCGAGAATTCCTTCGCCGCGATGAATTCCGTAGCCAATGCCAATAATAATCAGCAGCCATGAAGCGGCGAATGCAGGTTTGGCCCAACGGAGAAAATCAATTTTTCCCGGGCGAATCAAATGGAGCATCGGCATTGATTTCAAAATGTTTTTTGCGAGCATCCAATCGAAAATTAAACGTGTGACGACCAATGCCGTGAACATGCTTAACGCCACGCCAATCGTCAGAGTGACGCCAAAACCTTTGACCGCACCCGTGCCCATATAAATTAGAATGACTGAGGAAATCACGGTGGTTACGTGCGAATCGAAAATAGTGCTGAATGCTCTGCCGTAACCCGCTGAAATTGCGCCACGAAGCGATTTTCCTGCGGCGAGTTCTTCACGAATACGCTCGAAAATCAGAACGTTGGCATCGACTGCCATGCCGATCGTCAGAACGATGCCGGCAATACCGGGCAACGTTAGCGTTGTCCCAATCGAGCACATCACTCCCAAAGTAATGATGATGTTCAGCATGAGCGCCACATTTGCGACCAACCCGGCCATCATGTAGTAAACCAACATGAAGGCGGCGACCGCGATGGTTCCAATGATCGCTGCTTTGATTCCACTGCGAATGGTATCTTTTCCGAGAGACGGATCAACGCCGCGTTCCTCGATGATTGTGACGGGCGCTTCCAGGGGGTTTTCCAAAACGTCGGCGAGTTCGCGTGCTTCCTTCAAATCAAACTGGCCGGTGATTTGGCCTCTGCCACCGAGAATTGCTCCTTGAATGACCGGCGCTGAATAAAGCTCGCCGTCCAACACGATGGCCAAGTTGCGGCCCACACTATCTGTGGTTAATTGTCCGAACAGTTCGGCACCGCGTGAATCCAGTTCGAAATCAATTTGCGGCTGATTGGAAATCTGGTCGCGCACCACCATGGCGCGTTTGATATTTTTTCCTGTTAAACCCTTGGCGGATTTTTTCTGCACAAGATAGGAGTCCAAACTGTAGGAACCATCCGTGTTACGCCGTTTCTGTTTCAAGATTTCATACCCTGGTTCAGTGATACCCTGCTGAATCAGATCTGAACTTTTTTCATGCACGAGGCGAAACTCAAGGAACGCCGCAGTTTCAATTTTTCGTTTATATTCCTCTTTGAGTTCCTCAGACAAACCGGGGAGCTGAATCAAAATGCGATCGTTGCCTGCTGGCTGGATCAAAGGTTCGGCTACACCAAATTTATCAACACGCCTGCGCAGTACTTCCACTGCTTGAGATAAAACGCGTTCGCGATCTTCGGATTTCTCAAGCTTGGAGGTATCCATGCCGACGAGAAATGACGTGCCGCCCTGCAAATCCAGGCCAAGCTTGATTTTTCCAGCGGCCGCTTTTTGCAACCGATTTAAAATGGCGAGGTTCGGATTTAGCTCGGCTTTCGTGTCGATGAACGGGAAATAAGGACGGATATCGTTGGTGCCGATCGCTTCTTTCAGATTGCCGTAAACGCGAGCCGAATTGGTTTTGCTCAACTCTTCCGCGCGAGCCACGATGTTGCTGAAAGTGGCGTCTGACTTGACCGAGTCGTTTTTGAACTGTTCGATTAAATTTCGTCCCCTTGGCGGATTTGATTCCCAGAGTGACCAGACAACGAGGAATACAACCAAGGCTGCTTTCCAAAAGTTATTACGCTTCATGAATTAATTAAGATTCGGTCGATTCGCCGCTGCGGTCAGTGACCTCGGCGATGGCAGATTTCAAAACTTCGAGTTTAGTATCAGCAGAACGGAGCGAAATGCTCTTTTCTTTGACGGAAATGACCGTGCCGATAATTCCGCCGGAGGTCAGGACTTTGTCGCCCGCTTTCACCTGCTTGAGCAGTTCCTGATGTTGCTTGGCTTTCTTCTGTTGTGGGCGGATCAAGATGAAGTAGAAAACCACAATCATCAGAACGAACGGGAACATCTGCATGTAAAACGGAGTCGGAGTCGCAGCCGGTTGCCCGACGGGTGTATCCACTGCTAAAATCGCTATTTGAGATGTTATATTCATTTCTGTTTATCGAGCCGTTAAATCTATGGACGGAAGACCGTTTGGCAAGCATAACGTTGGGCCAATTTGCGCCAACGCCAGCCTAACCGGGTCAGCGCAAAATAGGGTTTCAGCCGCGGTCATCCACCATCAAAGAGTGATTCACGCGGGAAGAAAGAATTTTTTGGGAAGGGATGTAGTTGGCAATAAACTCGCGACGAAATTCGCCGAAGCTGCCCGCATCAATGTGCTTTCGTATGTCCGCCATCACGTCCAAATACATGTGCGAATTGTGAACGCTGACCATGCGCAGGCCGAGAATTTCATTCACGTTCAACAAATGGCGAAGATAGGCGCGTGAAAAATTTTTACAGGCGAAACATTGGCAGCCTTCCTCGATGGGGCGGAAGTCCGCTTTAACCGCGCCGCCTTTGACATTGAAGGTGCCTTTTCGAGTGAACGCAGTTCCGTTTCGAGCAACGCGGGTTGGCAGGACGCAATCAAACATATCTACACCACGGGCGACCAGCTCTACTAATTGAGCGGGCGTGCCCAGTCCCATGGCATAACGAGCCTTGGTGTCGGGTAGAAAAGGCTCGGTCATCTCCACAGCCTGCATCATTTCATGTTCCGGCTCGCCCACACTCACGCCACCAATCGCATAGCCGTCGAAGTCCAACGCCGTGATTTGTTTCGCACACTCTTCGCGCAGAGCGGCATTGTTGGCCCCTTGCACGATGCCAAAAAACATTTGCCCTTCGGCCCGGGGTTGTTCGCGACATTCCCTGGCCCAGCGCACCGTTCGTTCGACTGCGGCGTGAAGCTCTTTGGATGTGCAACCGTGCGGTGGGCATTCGTCAAACGCCATTGCAATGTCGGAACCAAGGACACGTTGAATGCCCATCGCTTCTTTTGGGCCGAGGAAAAGCGGCGACCCATCCAGGTGCGAACGGAATTCGACCCCGTGCGGTTTTAGTTTCCGAATTTTGGCTAAGCTAAAAACCTGAAACCCGCCGCTGTCGGTCAGAATCGGAAGTGACCAGTTGATAAATTTATGCAAGCCACCCGCCGCTTGAATGATTGCCATTCCGGGACGGATGTTGAGGTGATAGGTGTTGCCGAGGATAATTTTCGTCCCCATTTCGAGCAATTCACGCGGGTCCAGCGCTTTCACGCTTCCTTGAGTTCCAACCGGCATGAACACCGGTGTATCGATGACGCCATGAGCCGTGGTAAGTCTCCCAAGTCGCGCTTTGGAACTAGAATCCGTTTTCAATAATTCAAACATCGGCGGGCAAATTAGCCACAAAACCTCCCTGCGAGACAAGAATTTCTGCTTTTGAATGCTAAAAAATTCTCGTGGCGCGGCAGTTGCTAAAATGGATTCACCTGTGATGACAGGTACGGGAATTATGGTTGAAATGGAAATTGTGAAGAAAAAATTTATTAGAAGGACATCGCACGCTTATTTTTCGACAGATCATTCCAAATTTTGGGCAGTGTCACGAGGCTTCAACCGCTCACGCCGATACATCACACCGATAATTTCGCCATGAGTTTAAATTCCATACCAATAAGCATCTTGTTTCTCGGAGGCTCCGAAAACGAGGTGGCGGCGATACGTGATGAACTCCGCCGGAGCGATTACGAGCCGACGGTTGAACTGCTTTCATGGAGAGACGGCAAAGCGAGCAATTTTAAGAAGGAAGCCTGGGATGTCATCCTTTGCAACGATTTACAACTGGAAGAGGAATCTTTCCAGGCGCTTATGCGTTTCAAGGAAACTGGTTTAGAAATCCCTTTTATCATCCTTTCTGAAATAATAGACGAAAATCGCGCGGCCAAGTTTATCGAGGCTGGGGCAGAAGATTTCGTGACAAAAAGCAATTTGCGTCGGTTAGGTTTCATTCTACAAAGAGAATTACGGCGCGCAGAGCGGTTTGGATTAAAAACGCAATGGCTCCAATCACAGAAAATGGAGTCGGTTGGGCAACTCGCCGGAGGATTCGCCCATGAATTCAACAACATTCTCACAGTTATCCAAGGCCACAGCTCAATGCTTGCTATGTCAGAAATTATAGATGCCGGGACGCGCGATTCGGCTCAACAAATTTCTCTTGCTGCCGAACGCGCGACGAATTTGACGCGTCAACTCCTCACGTTCAGCCGCAGACAAATCCTTCAACCCCAATCGCTCGATCTCAATGAAGCGGTCAAAAGCATTAGCAAAATGCTGGCCCGCGTTCTCACTCAAGACATTTGCCTTCAAGTCACCTACTCGCCCACCGCGCCGATTATTTCTGCGGACGAAAAGATGATTGAACAATTGCTTCTAAACCTGGCGGTAAATTCACGCGATGCCATGCTCAAGGGTGGACATTTAATCATCAATGTTTCGATGCAGTTGATCGGGAGAGATTACGTTCACAGAAATCCGGAAGCCTGCGTAGGTGAGGTGGTGATGTTAACCGTGAGTGATACTGGTCGCGGCATTTGCGCCGAAGAGCTGCCTCGCATTTTCGAGCCGTTTTTTACACGGAAAGCGGTTGGTGAGGGAACCGGGATGGGGCTGGCGACGGTTTATGGCATCGTTAAACAACATCGGGGTTGGATTACCGTGGACAGCGAGGTTGGAACAGGGACCACGTTCCAAATTTATTTTCCAGTTAGTAAAGGAAAAGCAGTAAAAATTGATAGCCCTGTGCAAAGCAATACCATGCGCGGTGGATCCGAAACGATTCTCGTGGTGGATGATGAATCACCCGTGCGAAACCTGGTCACCCATATTCTTAAACAACTTGGCTATTCCATTCTCGAAGCGGATTCGGGCGTCACCGCACTCAAAGTTTACAAGGAAAGTCGGGGGAGAATTCATCTGTTACTCACCGACATGGTGATGCCTGATGGCATGACCGGTCGCGAATTGGCCGAAATCGTGCAGTTTAATGAACCCGAGTTAAAAGTTATTTTCACCAGCGGTTACAATGCCGAAATCGTTGGAAAAGATTTTACGCTTAACGAAGGTTTGAACTTTTTACAAAAACCGTACCAGCCAAAAAAATTGGCCAAAGTTATTCGTGACTGTCTCGACGACGTCAGGGCTACGGGTTGAGAGCCGCCATAACTTCTGCGACGGCGTCTTCCTGATTAATCGCCTTCAACGTCCCACCGCGCTGCTTCAATTCCACTTCACCTTTGGCCAGGGACTTCTCGCCGATGGCGATACGAATCGGGAAGCCGACTAAATCTGCGTCTTTGAATTTCACGCCGGGCCGGTCGTCGCGGTCATCCAGAAGAACATCAACGCCGTGATCTGAAAGTTCTGCATAAATTTTTTCAGCCAACATCATCACTGCGCTGCCGGGCACGACATTCAACGGCGTGATGCAAACCCGATACGGCGCAACACTCAATGGCCAAATAATTCCATCCTTATCGTTGCATTGCTCGATGACCGCCTGGAGCGTCCGAGTCACGCCGATGCCGTAACAGCCCATCACAGCAGGTTGTTGTTTACCGGTTTCATCGGAGTAAAACGCTTTCAGTGCTTCGGTGTATTTCGTTCCAAGTTTGAAGACGTGACCGACCTCGATGGCGCGTCGCACATTCAGCGGTTGGCCGCATTTCTGACACGCTTCCCCGACTTGAACCAGGCGCAAATCCGCCCATTGCTTCACTGAAATATCGCGCTCAATTGAAACATTTCGTAGGTGAAATCCCTTTTCGTTGGCACCAGTCGTCATCGAATTCGCTCCGCGCAAAATTTCATCTGCGTAGATCGGTAATTCTTTCAAGCTTACGGCACCCAGACTTCCGGGATACGCCCCAAGCGCTGCAAAAATTTCGTCCACTGTCGCTGCGCGGAAAGTGGCGGTGCCCAGCGTCCCGACCAACTTCGCTTCGTTCAATTGATGATCGCCGCGCATAAGCACCAGTACCGGTTTGTCCTCGACCATATAAACCAGCGTTTTGATTTGGCGCTGCGCCGCCACTTCATAAGGAGTTTTAGTCAAATCTTCGATGGTTTTTACACCCGGGGTGGCAAACTTCTCTATTGCAGGAGTTACATCAACAGCAGCCGATGCAGCAATTTTGCTTGTGGCCTTCTCGATGTTCGCCGCGTATTTACAAGCGTCACAATAGACCACTTCGTTCTCACCCGTTTCCGCTGGAACCATGAATTCGTGCGAGAATTTTCCACCCATCACGCCCGTGTCCGCTTCCACCGGAACGGCCTTCAATCCGCATCGCTCGAAAATCCGCGTATAAGCATCATACATTTTTTGATAACTCACCTGCGCGGCTTCATCGCTGATGTCGAAGCTGTAAGCATCCTTCATGATGAATTCTTTCGCACGCATCAGACCAAAGCGCGGGCGAATTTCGTCACGGAACTTGGTTTGAATCTGATAAAAGCTCTTGGGCAGTTGCCGATACGAACTCAATTCGGCGGCGACCATGGTAGTGATGACTTCTTCGTGGGTTGGCCCGAGGATCCATTCCTTTTTCGCGCGATCGCGAACTTTGAAGAAGACGTCGCGCGCCGTTTCGTAACGCCCGCTCTGTTGCCAGATCTCCGGCGGTTGCAACGCCGGCATCAGCACCTCCAATGCGCCAGCGCGATCCATTTCTTCGCGAACGATTTGTTCCACCTTGCGCAAAACGCGAAGGCCAAGCGGCAGAAAAATGTAGAGCCCTCCGCTCAACTTGCGTACCAAACCGGCGCGCAAAAGTAATTTGTGCGAAACAATCTCCGCATCAGACGGTGATTCTTTCAGTGTAGGGATAAGAGCTTGTGTCCAGCGCATAAAAATAAATATGCCACAGGCGTAAAGATTCCCAGAGTTTTTCCTCTGCGTCTCAGCGCTTCTGTGGCTTAAAAGATTACTTCACCGTATTAACTAAGGGCGTCAGTCCTTGAATACGAACCTCCAGACGATCCCCCGATTCGATTGGGCCGACGCCACTCGGAGTTCCCGTCAAAATCACGTCGCCTGGCAGCAAGGTCATGTTCGTCGAAACGAAACTAACAATCTGGAAACAATTAAAAATCAACTGGCTCGTGTTCGAATTCTGGCGCAACTGTCCGTTTTGAAATAACTGAATCGTCAAATCATGTGGGTCAATTTTAGTTTCCACGTACGGCCCCAGCGGAGTGAACGTGTCAAACGATTTGCAACGGGACCATTGGCTTTCCGAATTTTGAATGGTGCGATCACTGATATCTTGCACGGCAGTGTAACCAAAAATATACCGGGCTGCTGCGGCAGGCGTCACATTGCGAATCCGCCGGCCAATGACCACTGCCAATTCGGCTTCGAAGTCCGTGCGATGATTTGAAAAAGGAATTTCAATCTTCGCGCCATCCGGAATCAACGATGTCGTCGCCTTCAACCAAAAAAGAGGATCTTTCGGGAGCGGCTTGCCTGATTCGCGCGCGTGGTCGGCGTAGTTCAAACCGATGGCAATAACTTTCGACGGAGCGACGGGCGTTAAAGTTTTCAGGCCTTTGAAAGGAGTTGCCTTTTTATCGAAAGAGGGCGAACCAAAAACATCTCCGTGCAATTTAAAGAGCTCGCCGTCCACCACTTTGGCGTAAAAAATATCGTCACCTTTTTGAAATCGGCCAATAGCTGCCATAGAGTGCGCGTATCCTTAGCAAAATTTAGGAGCAAATCGCAAGGTGAATCTGCCGAAAGGGGGAAAGGGCGTGCGGAAGTTTCAGGGCAGACCCTTTTAATCTCTCATCAACACCGTGGCTTTGCCGGGAAAAAAGAGATCGCAAATAAATTCAGCCGATTTTACGACCGAACTTTCACCAATCTCGCACCCACTTGGCGAAAGCCAAGGTGTTTATGAGTGGTTGAAACAGAAAAAGAAACCAAGAGTTTACTCCCGTTTCATTTTAGAACCGTCACTGACGTAAACGACAGTTGTTTGACGGGTTCCGATGAAGAACCCGCCGACAAATTAACTATTTCAGCCGATCAAAACTTTTTTGCAGGATTTGCCAATCTTTCAGTCCTTTGACTTTTTCCTGGAAGCTCGCGTTGATTTTCGCTTCGTTCGCGTTTTTTGTCGCGCGACTCACTTTGTAGAAAATACCGAAGTGACCCGGAAAAGGTTCACCCGCCAATTTGTAGGCAGCAACCTCGTCGGTCACATTGTGGTCGGCTGGAACCAGATTGAACATGCCACCTTTGCGCGGATTAGCCGCATCGAAAGCGCCTTCATAAAACTCTACACATTCGCTGAGACATTCGATCACGCTGAATCCATCGTGGTCCATCGCTGCTTCCATGGTTTGCAACAGATGGTTCGGATTCGTCGCGGTGGTTCGGGCCACGAACGTCGCCCCTGCGGAAATTAATTGCTTCATCGGGTTTACCGGCTGATCCACCGCACCCCAAACGTCGGTTTTGCTTTTGAAGCCAATCGGCGAGGTGGGCGAGGTTTGCTTCTTCGTCAGCCCGTAAACAAAGTTATCCATGATGATGTAGGTCATCTTGATGTTTTTTCGCGCGGTGTGATTGACGTGATTGCCGCCGATGGAAAAGGCGTCGCCGTCACCACCAAACACAAATACATGCAGGTCGGGCCGAGAGAGCGAAATGCCACTGGCGAACGGCAATGCTCGACCGTGAATGTAATGAGCTCCGTGCGCCTGAACAAAATACGGAAAGCGGCTTGAGCATCCAATGCCGGCAATCGTCGTGATTTGTTCATGCAACATTTTGCGTTTTTCAATCAACTTAAAATAAAGCGCTAAAACGGAGAAATCGCCGCAACCCGGGCACCATGTCGGATGGTCCGCCGCAATTTCTTTTTTAGTGAGACCTTTGCGCTCGGAATCGGGTAATGGTGCTACAGTGATGTTGCCGCCGCGAGTGGGAATTTCTGTTAACGAGTTACTCATAAAAATAGTTTAGTGTTTTCCTGAATTAAAGTTTGCGCACTCCAGCCGCCACGGTTGATTTTGCCCGTTCGAGAATTTCACGGACTCGGAACGTCAGACCGTCAGTTTTAGTGATGCCGCGAATTTTTGGATCGCAGTAGCGGGCACGAAGCAAAGCTCCAAGCTGACCGTAGCCATACAAACCTTCGTCATTCATCTCGACGACAAAGACATGGTTGAATCCTGAAAATATATTTTCCAATCCCGGCGGGAGCGGATTGATGTGCTTGATGTGAATTGATGAAACACTGTCTCCAGCGGCGCGAGCACGATCCACCGCTTCGCGAATTGGACCTTGCGTTGAACCCCAACCGACCAAAAGAACATTTCCTTCCGCCGGCCCGTAAACTTTCGGGACCGGCAAACTTTCCCCAAGCACCTGCAATTTTTTGCGGCGTTTAGCAACCATTTGCATGTGCAATTTAGGGGAGCCGGTAGGGTGTCCCAATTCGTCGTGTTCCAAACCGGTCGCGATTGGATACTTGCCACTTTGAATGCGGGTTCCGGGAGCGAGATGTTGAGTAATTCCGTCTGGAGCCGACAAATCGTAGGGTTTGTGATCTGCGACGGGAGTTAAATCAGGGGAAATATCCTGACAGACTTTTTCCAAATTCGGCTCTTCAAAGGCTTCAATGCGAGTCGAGATGGCCTGGTCGCTGAGAATGACGACTGGCACACTGTATTTGCGGGCAATGTTCACCGCTTCAATCGCCGTGTAGAAACAATCTTCAACGTTCGTCGGCGCGATCACAACTCGCGGCGAGTCCCCATGCCCGCCGTTCACGGCAATATTCAAGTCGGATTGTTCAACGTTCGTCGGCATACCGGTGGATGGCCCGCCGCGCTGGATGTCGCAAATGATCAGCGGCATTTCAGCCATAACCCCCCAACCAATCGCTTCCGTTTTGAGAGAAATCCCAGGGCCGCTAGATCCCGTCACCGCCACTCGGCCCGCGTAACTAGCTCCGAGAGCCATCGAGACGGCCGCAATTTCGTCCTCGGTTTGGATAAAGCTTCCGCCGTATTTCGGCAGCTCGCGACGAAGAAGTTCCATGATGTCCGACCACGGCGTAATCGGATACCCTGCGCCAAAACGCACACCCGCCGCGATCAAGCCGTAAGAGAGGGCTTCGTTGCCGTTCATCACAACTTGATGGCCATTTTTTTTCTGCGAATCAACGAACTGAAAAGTTTCAATGAGGTTGCCCATCGAATAGCTGTATCCAGCGTGAAAGGCCGCCAATGCGTTTTTCAAGATGCTCTCGTCTTTGCCGGTAAATCGTTCCGCGACAAGTTTCTCGAGTTTCGTCACATTCAGATCAAACATTTTGGCAATCAGTCCCAGCGAAAAAATATTCTTACCTTTGTCTTTGGCCGTTCCACCAATCGCTTCGACCGTTAGCCCGGAAATCGCAACCCCAACGTGATGATAGTCCTTGAGCCATTCTGGTTTCGGTTCGACGTGGCCCGAATCGTAGAGAACGATTCCACCTTTTTTGAGAGAGTCGATGTGGTTCTCGTAGGAATGCTGGTAAAAGGCGAGCAACACATCGGCTTCATCACCAGAGCTGAGCACTTCGCCGGAACCAATTCGCACCTGGAAAATGGAAGGCCCACCGGAGATGGTCGAAGGAATGGTCATGAACGTCATGACTTCCTGCTCGCTGCGTCCAGCCAATCGCGCTAAAAAACCGCCGATTGCTTGGATGCCGTCTTGGGAATTTCCCGCGATGCGGATAATTGCTTCGGATATTTTGGAAATTTTCGGAGCGCCGCCGGAAGTCGGGGCGATCACAGTTGATTCACTCATTTCGATCTAATAATTTGTTCTGATGTATAGTTTTCTCGGAATTTTCCGAATTTTTCTGCAACACATCGTTCATTGCAGCCGCTTACGATAGTAACTGGAATAGCTCGTGTCAAATATTTACTATTCCAGCAAGCCGCTCTAAACCAACCACTTACAACGCGATTTTAATGCCTTCGAGGAGAAATGAGCGAAAGAATTAGCAGCTCTGATTTTCACTACGAGGAACATTATAACTTATGGTGAGCGGATTACAGGATGAACCTTTGGCCTTACTCGTACCGCAGCGCTTCAATGGGATCGAGACTCGATGCTTTTTTCGCCGGATAAAAACCAAAGAAAATTCCAACCGCAGCGCTGAAAACAAATGCCACTAAAATCGATGAAAAAGAGGTCAGTGCCGGCCAGTTCATTTTCGTCGCCAGCAATCGCGAAATCCCCACACCCAAAACGATTCCGATGCTTCCGCCAATGACGCTCAATGTCACCGCTTCAATTAAAAATTGGAGAAGAATATCCTTACCCTTTGCGCCGACAGCCATGCGAATGCCAATTTCACGAGTCCTCTCGGTCACGCTGACCAGCATGATATTCATGATTCCAATCCCGCCCACGACGAGAGATACGCAGGCAATTCCGCCGAGCAGAGCCGTCATGGTTTTTGAAGTCGCAGTCGCGGCTTCCGCAAGTTCCAATTGACTGCGCACGGTGAAATCCGCTTCGCGTCCACCCCGGCGTTGTTGTAACAAGCTGGTTACTTCCATTTGAATACGGCTCATATCTTTGGGCGACGAGGACTGAATTAAAATCGCGCTGAGATATTGACGACCCATCACGCGCCGCATCGCGCTGGTGTAAGGAATGACCACGGTGTCATCCTGATCCGAACCGAAAAAACTGACTCCTTTTGACGTAAGCACACCAATAATTTTGAAGGGAATATTGCGCAGCCGGATGGTTTGCCCGAGAGGATCGCTGCCCGCAAAGAGTTGATCGGCCACCGTTTTGCCAATGACCGCGACCTTGGCCGCGCTCCGTACATCGGCTTCGGAAAACATCGCGCCATCGGAAAGCGGCCACGCACGAATGCCCAGATAGTCCGGTGATTCTCCCTGTACTTGCGTATTCCAATTCATCCCATTTGCCTGGACTTGCTGTCGGTCACGAACTTCGCCGCTCACCGCCATTACTCCTGAAATTTCCGTGGCAATTAACTGCGCTTCCTCGGGCGTGAGTGTGCTCATGGATCCCCAACCGCCGCGAGCGCCGCCTGAACTCAAACTGCCGGGAAAAACGGAAAGAACATTTTGTCCCAGACTCGCAATCTGCCCTTCGATTTGCGACTTCGCTCCATTGCCAATGCTCACCATCGCGATCACAGCCGCGACGCCAATGATCATTCCGAGCATCGTCAGAAACGTGCGCAATTTATTTCGTCGCAAAGCGCGCAACGCAATTCGAATGGTGGCAAATAATCTCATGCCGACAATTTGATCGCCTTTTGCGCCTCACGCAGGCGGCGTGATTCTTCTGCTGCGTCCAAACGATTGGCCACCGGTTGATCGGTCAGAATTTCTCCATCACGCATGACGACATTGCGTTTCGTATAACTCGCGATGTCGAGTTCGTGCGTGACCATCACAATCGTGATGCCTTGCGCGTTTAGTTTTTGAAAAATTCCCATCACCTCGATGCTGGTTTGCGTGTCGAGATTTCCCGTCGGTTCATCGGCCAAAAGCAAGCGCGGTTCGTTGACCAGGGCGCGGGCGATAGCCACGCGCTGTTGTTGTCCGCCGGAAAGTTGATTCGGCTGATGCTCAGAGCGGTCTTTCAAGCCGACCAATTCCAAAGCGTCGATGGCCTTCTGATATTGTTGCTCCGACGAAAGCGGTTTTTGACTGTAGAGCGTCGGCAACTCGATATTTTCCAGCGCCGAAGTTCTGGAGAGCAGATTGAAACCTTGAAAGACAAACCCGATTTTCTCGTTGCGAATTTCCGCCAGTTCATCACGATCCAAACTGGAGACATCAATCCCGTCCAGCAAATATTGGCCTTTGGTTGGGCGGTCCAGACAGCCGAGAATATTCATCATCGTCGATTTGCCCGAACCGCTCGCACCCATGAGTGCGACGAATTCGCCTTTTTCAATTCGCAGAGAGATGCCGCGCACAGCGTGGACCTGAACATCCCCGGCCTGATACGTTTTGTGAACGCCGTCGATTTGGATGATTTCGTTCATCGACCAAAGCCTCTTGAGCTTCCGCCAAACGGATTTACCGCAGCCTTCGGCGCTTCGCTTTCTGGCAAAATAACGCCGACCACCACCTCATCTTTTTCATTCAAACCTTCCAAAATTTCTGTAAAAAGTCCGTCGCCGATGCCCGTTTTAATTTGAACCGGCTTGGGTTCGATGACCGTTTCTCCTTCCACGATTTTTTTCTCCGCCAGATAAATCGTCTTCGGTCCGCTGCGTTCAGCCCTCGCGGCTCCGCTGCGGGCGCCCGGTGGACCTGAACCGCCGCCGCCGCCACCGCGCGAACGACCACCCGAACGTCCACCACCTTGAGCCATGCCGTTCGTGGGTGTCGCGGACATCGAAGTGGGCGTGCTCGTCGGTGAAACCGCTTTGGCCGAAGCATCGGGCAACTTAACTCGCAGCGCCGCATTTGGAATTTTTAAAACGTTTTCTTTGTGAGCGACGATCACTGAAACATTCGCCGTCATGCCCGGCTTAAGTTTCAAGTCCCGATTGTTCACCTCAATCACCGTGTCATAAGTCACCACGCTTTGTGTTGTCACGGGAGAATTGCGCACTTGAATCACCTTGCCGCGAAAAGTTCGCATCGGAAACGCGTCCACCGTAAATGTCACATCCTGTCCCAATTCCACACCGCCCACGTCCGCTTCCGAAACCATCGCGTCGATTTGCATTTTCGCGAGGTCATTGGCGATTTTGAAAAGCACGGGTGCATTCATGCTCGCGGCGACCGTCTGGCCGACATCCACTTCGCGAGACATGACCACGCCGTCAATCGTCGAGAAAATAGTCGTGCGCCCCAAATCCACTTTGGCTTTTTCCACCAAAGCCTGCCGGATTTTCACGGTTGATTCCGATTGATGTAAATCAGCGACCGATTTGTCGTAGTCGGCCTTCGGCAACAATGAATCCGTGTAAAGCGCTTTGGCGCGTTCTGCATTCAAGCGGATTAATTCCAGCCCCGCTTTCGCACTGTCCAACTCGGCCTCCGATTGCTGAAGATTGGCCTGATACGAAGCAGGGTCGATCTGAGCCACAATCTGCCCGTTGGTGACCGGCGAATTAAAATCGACGTAAAGCTTTTGCAGGATTCCAGAAATCTGGCTGCCCACTTGAACCGTGACAACCGGATTCAATTGTCCGCTCGCCGTAACGACCTGAATCAGGTCACCACGAGCAATCGAAGCGGTTTTGTATTCGGTTTTTGTGGTCTGCGATTTTTTCCAAATATAAAATCCGACGCCAGCCAGGGCCGCCGCCGCCACTAAAATAAAGACCCATTTCATCCACGATTTTTTTCTCGCCATACGCATTAACACCGCTTGATTAAGTTCAGTTCCCGCCGAACACGAAGAGCTTCAAATACAATCCGTCCTAACTAGACGCAAAAAACTGCCCGCCCGATTCACTTTTTTGTAGAGCCGTTCAAATGAAACTCGATTCCATCCGCAATTCCGTGTCCGTGCGAGAGGTGGCTCACGTAGCCGTTCTGCTCGCGAACCTTCGATTTTACCGTCTCAACCGCATTGCGCGGAGCCACGAGATACCTTGCATATCGAGTCAGAAGCATCGGTAAATCATTGAGATGATCGCCTGCCGCCAGCGTGTGTTCAGGAGAAATTCCGAGTCGCCGCGCCAGTTCGTTGAGAGCCGTTCCTTTGTTGTAATTGATGTGGCTGAACCGCGCGTAAACATCGTTCCGCACCACCGTGAGTCCGGGGACGGTTTTAGAATAGTCATTTAAGAAATCGTGAATGACATCCGCGTGTTCGTTCTTCTCAGCAATCAGACAAAACGGCGAATAAGGATCTTCGTAAACCGTGGCCGCAAATCGTTCATTCACCCATGCCATCAAACGGGGAACATCCTCCCGGACGCGCAAAAAAAGTTCAGCGTGCGCGTGATGGCAATCGCGATTCCAATCG
>JBKJOA010000485.1:0-8158 GCA_046593365.1 Limisphaerales bacterium | reverse complement strand
CAAATATCGTGCGGATGTTTTTTTAAGTACGCAGCGCTCTTGACGTAATTTTTTTGAATCGGCTCTGGATTAATTCCGCCAAAGTTCGGGTCGTGATTTCCATTGAGCGTCGTCACACGACAAGTCGTTCCTTTGAGTAATTCGTCAAAACAACCCGCACCAACGCCAAACAAAGCCTCATGCGCAAAACGTAATTTCGATTTCGCGATCAGCGGAAAATTAACCAACTTTTTCACTGCGGCGTAATGTGCTGGCCGAATGTTTTTAATGAGAATGCATTTTGTTTTTCCTGCTTCATCCGACGCCATCGCGCGCACTGGATTTTTGTCCAACATCTTTTCCACTGCCTGGCAAATGCTCGGGTCAGCGGAACCGCCGTAATGCGCCTTCAGCTTGAATCCATTGAACGCAGGCGGATTGTGGCTGGCAGTAATCATCACGCCACCAATGGCTTTTTGCGCCTTGACCGCGAACGACACCGCTGGGGTCGGCGTCGCCTCCCTAGTGAGCGTCACTTGAAACCCATTCCCGGCCAACACTTCAGCGACGCGCTTGGCAAATTGATCCGAGAGAAAACGTCGATCGTAACCAACGACCGCTCGCTTTTCCGTGCCGACAACGGGATTTTCGTTCCAATAATCCGCTGTGGCTTGCGCTACGCGTTCAACGTTCGCGAAAGTGAAGTCTTCCGCGATAACCGCACGCCAGCCGTCTGTTCCAAATTTTATTTCAGCCATAAATTAGTCGCAACGCATGGTAACGCCGCAAATCTTCCATTTCATTTCGCGGGCAATCGCCCACCCCAAGAAAAGATTTCACGACTCCGACGCCAGAAGAAATCCATTTTTGAAATCTATCATGGCCTCCTTGACCGGGGCATTTCGCTCTGCAATGCGACGCATTTTGCTGATGGCGCGCTTGAGGCTGGATTGTCCAAATAGTCCTGTCCCGCTCACAAAAGTATCGGCACCGGCATGCGCGCATTCCGCCGTCGTTTGAAAATTAATTCCGCCATCGACCTGGATGTGATAAGCCAGCTTCTTTTCCGCCCGCCATGCGTAAGCCTGCTGGATTTTCGGCAACGTCTCGGTAATGAACGGTTGTCCGCCGAAACCCGGGTTCACTGTCATCACCAATACCAGGTCAACCTGCGTCAGAAACGGTTCCAGCGCCGACATCGGCGTTCCGGGATTAATGGCCAGCCCCACCTTTTTTCCAAGCGAACGAATTTTCCAAATCAACGGTGTGACTTGTTCCCCCAATTCCACATGAACAGTAAGCCGGTTCGCGCCGTTTTTGACGAACGGTTCCAACAGGATTTCCGGACGCGAACACATCAGGTGAACGTCAAGGGGGAGTTTGGTCAACGGTCTCACCACGCGCACCGCTTCTGGTCCGAAAGAAATGTTGGGTACAAAATGTCCGTCCATGATGTCCAGATGCAGCCAATCGGCACCTGCGGCGGTGGCGCGTTGGGCTTCTTTGCCGAAGCAGTCGAATTTGGCGGCCAACAATGACGGCGCAATAATCATTTCGGCAAGCCTAATGAATCAGTGAGTGGATGCAAGAGTTGGGACTAAGCGGCAGCCGGAGCGGGGGCACCAAGCCCAGGGAGTTTCGGTGGGAGCGGTTTGGGCACTTCGGGCAATGATGTGACCGCTTGCGCCCCGGATGGCGGATCCACTTGCGGCGTGGGCGGCGGCGGCGTGAATTTTCCCGTGTCCACGATTTCTTGAACCTGTGTCCCGTCGAGTGTTTCGTATTCGAGCAGACTGTTGGCGATGAGTTCCAACTTATCACGGTTGGCGTCGATCAAATCTTTGGCAACCTGATAGCCTTCGCTGATGATGCGTTTGACTTCAGCATCGATTTCCTGAGCGGTGTGTTCGCTGTAATCCTGGCGTTGAACCATGTCGCGACCCATGTACATGTGTTCGTTGTCGTTGCCATACTGAACCATGCCGAGGGTGTCACTCATACCCCATTGGCAAACCATCGAGCGCGCCAGATTGGTCGCCTGTTGAATGTCGCCGCTGGCCCCGGTGGAAATATCGCCGGAAACAATTTCTTCAGCAATGCGCCCCGCCATCGTGACGGCGATCATGTCCAACATTTCTTTGCGGCGATGATTGAGGACGTCGTCTTTCGGCAGGGACATGGTCGAACCGAGGGCTTGTCCGCGAGGGATGATCGTGACTTTGTGCAATGGATGGGTGTGTTTCAGCATGACGTTAATCAAGGCGTGACCGGCCTCGTGCCATGCGGTGTATTTCTTGTCTTGATCCGACATGGCCATGCTGCGGCGTTCGCGTCCCCAACGCACTTTGACACGCGCCTCTTCGAGTTCCAATTGGCCCACCGATTTCTTCCCGGTCCGCGCCGCAAGCAAAGCCGCTTCGTTCAAAAGGTTGGCCAAATCTGCGCCGGAAAAACCGGGAGTGCCACGCGCTGTCACCGACAAATCCGCTGCGGGATCCAGTTTCACATTCTTGGCGTGGACTTTTAAAATAGCTTCCCGGCCTCGCACATCGGGCAGATTGACAATGATCTGTCGATCAAAACGGCCCGGCCTCAACAAAGCTGGATCCAGGACATCCGCGCGATTCGTTGCGGCGATGATGATGATTCCGTCCTGGGTATCAAAGCCGTCCATCTCGACGAGCAATGCGTTCAAGGTTTGTTCGCGCTCGTCGTTGCCACCGCCCCAACCATGTCCGCGGCTGCGACCGACAGCATCAATTTCATCGATGAAAATCAAACATGGCGTGTTCTTTCGGGCTTGTTCAAACATGTCGCGAACACGACTGGCACCAACCCCGACAAACATTTCGACGAAGTCAGAACCGCTGATACTGAAGAACGCCGCCTCCGCTTCACCCGCGATTGCTTTGGCGAGCAGGGTTTTTCCCGTGCCGGGCGCGCCGACCATTAAAATACCTTTGGGAATTCGTCCGCCGAGCTTTTGAAACTTCTTCGGGTCCTTGAGAAATTCGACCAGTTCTGAAACTTCTTCCTTCGCCTCTTCCACACCCGCAACATCCTTGAACGTGATTTTATTTTTCTCCTTGTTGAGCATCCGTGCTTTGCTCTTCCCAAAACTCATTGCCCCTTTGCCCGCCATTTTGATCTGGCGTATGAGGAAGAAATAAATCAGTCCCGCGAGCAACAAGAAGGGCAGCAAGCCCATCAGGACGTTTTGCAGCGTGTTGTTCGGTTCCAATTCCTTGAACTTGCCGGAGTCGCTCAACTCCTTGGACATGGGGTCGGTGAGGCGCGTCTCGGTTTTAAATTCAACCTCGTTGGTTTTACCGCTCACCCCGATGTCTGGCGCGCCCTTGGCATCCAACTTATAGTAACGGCCGGTGATTTTCTGCAATGCAGACGCCGGATTATAAGCAATTTGCCCGCTGCCTGGCACGATTTGATTCTCTTCGATCTTCTTCGAGAGGTCTGAATACGAAAGATCCTTCGATTTATTTTCCGAGCGATGCTGGAGCATCATCAGAATGCTGACCACGCCGACAATGCCGATCAAAATAAATAAAGTGCGTGGTTTGAAGTCCCCGCTTTTTTTCTCGTTCTTATTTTCCTGCTTATTTTCGTCAGACATGAGTTAAAAACTTTCGCGCTATATATATCATGGGTTATTCCGACCCGCAACCCGCCAGGCCCAAATGTCCTGGTTTGCAATTTGGCGGAGCGCGATGAAAAATGCTGCGGCTGATCTTCGACCTAGCCGCGCTCCATTAGATCACGACACTGCCACCAAAGCGCTTCCAGTTCCATTTCAACCGGTGCCGGGTTTGGTTGTCGAGCTTGAAACGCTCGGAAATGCGCAGTCCCTCGACCCAGAACAACTCGCCGCGTTCGGTGGTCGCGACCCATCGGGCATGGCGTTCCGCACGTGGAATTTTCAAGTTTGTGAAGAGATTTTGCAATTTAACCGGCGACTTCATGCCAATTGGCTGAAAACGATCACCCGTTTTCCAGTGACGCAGAAAAACTCTTTCCCCGACCTTCCGGGCGTCGAAGAATTCACAATTTTCCTTCTGCGGAACCTGATCGCCCTCCCCGGCTAGCTTGGACCACGAGATATTCAGCCCGTCTAAAAGTATCTCACCCCGTTGTTCTAGCAGCGAAACGATTTTCTCGACCGCTGCCGATTTGAAATCTGCCGCGTCTAAATCGCGCAGATGAAGTTCGCCTCGTTCATCACGAGCAACGGAACAATGTTCGCTGATGCTGACGAATTTTCCGGAGTTTAATCGTAAAGTTTCAACAAGATCAAACTCCGCCGCCACTTTTCGCGCCAGCAATTGCATTCGCAAGGCGCGGCGCTGAACCGCCACAGGCAGTTTTGCATAACTCGTTCTCGCTTTCCGGCTCAGCCAATTAAGAGCCACGGACATAGCGAGGTCGGATTCACCGCTGACGATTTCCATGGTGCGCAACGTCGTTCGCGTCAACGCCGGCTGATATTTTTTTTTGAGTAATGGAATCAATTCTTGGCGGATTCGGTTGCGTTCGAAATCCAGCGAGACATTACTGGCATCCTCGCGAAACGAAATTCCTGCCGAAGCAGCGCATTGACTCAGGACGTCTTTGGGTTGATCGAGCAAAGGTCGAACGAGTGTAATCGAGGGCGCAGCGGGTGAAGGAGATTTCCATTTCATTCCCGCAAGCCCTTCCGTTCCCGCGCCACGGAACAGACGCAAAAAGAAAAGTTCAACCTGGTCATCGGCGTGATGCGCGAGCGCCACGGTTTTGATTCCAAACGATTTTGCCGTGCGCGCCAGAAAATCATGTCGCATTTCTCTCGCCGCCATTTCAATGGAGAGACCGTTTGCTTGCGCGAAATGCTTCACGTCACCCCGTTCGCAAACAAACCGGAGTTTAAGACGTTTGGCCATCCTGTGGACCAATCGTTCGTCTGCGTCGCTGCTTCGTCCGCGCAATTGATGATTGAAGTGGGCCACCGTGAGTTGCCAATTCCATTTTGCAGAAAGCTCCTGAAGGAAATGAAGCATCACGACTGAATCCACTCCTCCGGAAACGGCCACGAGAATAGAGTCGCCTTTAGAAAATAATTTTCTCTGAAGGATCGTCTTCTCGAATTGCGCCCAGGCGACGTTCACCAAAAAAACTTAGCGGTGGACGATGCAGATAACACGGAATTTAATTTCAGCGCGAGTCGGTGTGGAATGAAATTAAACGACTTGCAGCGGTGTAAACTTCTTTCCGAGCACCGCTTCGCTTTTGGTTTTCAGCCAGCCTTCCAAAACACCGGCGTAAACCGTGCGGAAATCAACCGTGTATTTCAAATCGCCGTTCTGCAGGTCGCTGGACGCGAGGCTTGGATAGGTCCCCAGCAAACCTGCTTTGATTTTGCTTCCAATCACAAACATCGGTGCAGCCGCGCCGTGATCGGTTCCACCGTTGGCGTTTTCATTTACGCGCCGACCGAATTCGCTGAAGGTCATAACCAGAACGCGTTGGAAATTTCCCTGAGCTTTCAGGTCATCCGTAAACGCTTTGACGGAGTCGCCAAGGTCGCGCAGCAATCGTTCGTGCGCGCCGGTCTGGTTCGTGTGCGTGTCGTAGCCCCCTTGTGAAACATAAAAAACTCTCGTCGGCAAACCACCGGCGATCAGACGCGATACCAGCTTGAGCGATCCGCCCAATTGCGATGGTGGATAACTCGCTTTGTTTTCAAATTTTTTACTGATGGCCAGAATTTGGTCGGAGCTGAGTTGCGCGTCCATGGCCGTGCGTTCGATGAAATCCAGCGGCGAACCATGGTGCGCCACCGAACCTGCGACCGCACCGATGCTGCCGCCGGAATTGGAGTCCTCGGCCTGCATGTCGTTCTCTGGATAATTAAGTTCCCGATACGATTTTTCAGAGGCATTCATTTCACCGGCTTTGGCTTTTTCCCCGGAGACGAATCGGTAGTTCTGCGGATTATCCAGGCTGATGCCCATCGGTTTTTTCGCCGCGAACGCTTGCGGCATTTGCCGCCCCACGTTCACGCCCACGGTTGGATCCGAGCCGGCGCAGGCGTTGTCAAAGTAGCGGCCGAGCCAGCCGTATTTCTCAAATTTTTGGGAGTCACTCGCTGTTTGCCAGATTTCCGTGGAACGAAAATGGGAACGGTTTGGATTCGGATAACCGATGCCCTGAACAATTCCAAGGTTCCCGGAATCGTAGAGACTCTTGAATCCAGCCAGGCCAGGATGCAGACCGATCGAATCATTTATCTTCATAACTTCCTGGGCGGAAAACGCCAGCGAGCGACGCGCCTTTTGATAATGATCATTGCTGTAGGGAACAACCGTATTCAAACCGTCGTTGCCACCCGCCATTTGCAAAACGACGAGAATGGTCGAGTCGCGTCCTGTGACAATTTGTTTTGAGGAGTCCGCCGCGTCCGCCTGCAAAGCGGAAAAGGTGTTGGCGAGAAAAGTCGGAACCGTCCAGGCCACCGCACCGCCCAGCACCGTGCCGCGCAAAAACTCCCGACGCGTCTTCAAAGTGATTTCATTTTTCATACGTAGCTCAGGTTAATTGATATTCTGGAGTGGACATGATCAGCCGGATGGTGTGGCGAATATCCTGGTCGTCCAAGTCGCCGCGCCCCTCAAGAAAATCGCGCAACGCTTGTGCCTGTTTTGGTTTTAGTTTCGCTTGCAGAAAACGTCTTTCCAGCGCGGGAACGACCAATTCTTTTTTACGCCGTTCTTCCGCGCTCAAGATTCTACTGACATCAACCAGCGACATCTTCTGCGCCATCCGATTGGCGACTTCTTCGATTTTTCTCATCCGTTGATTTGACGAATCCGCCGCCAGGCTTCCCTCCGCGAGCACCAACATGGCAGCCTGGTTGTATCGGTTCAAAAGATTGTTGGTGGTAATCCAACTCAGCCCGCCATCCCACCCCTTCACGTTAGGAGGCATCAATAATTCCTGGCCGAGATTTTTCAGCAACTGTGTGCAAACCAGTGGCGCAGGCAGATCGCGTTCCAGTTGCCGCACGCTGCCGACGAGCCATTGCACGGGACTTTTTACCTGTGTGCGAACCACGGAATCCGCGTAAAACTCTTCCGATCGAAACATCGTGCGCAGCAGCGGTTTGAAATTATTTCCAGCGCCACGGAAGACGGATGCCAGCGATTCAACCAATTCCGGCGATGGATTGTCGCTCGCGAAAAATTTCCAAAGTTTTTCCGTGATAAAGCGCGCCGCCTGCGGTTGTTCCACAATCAGTTTAAGCACGTCCAGCCCGGTAAAATTTCCTGTTTTGCCCAGGACGGTTTTCTCTCCTTGGTCATGTATCCCCTCACGAAATTCATATTTTTCCTGCGGTCGATTGATCGTCCATCCCGTCATGGCTCGAGCCGCTTCCGTCACATCTTTTTCCGTGTAATGCCCTTCTCCCAACGTGAACAACTCCATCACTTCACGCGCAAAATTTTCATTGGGATGTTGTTTGCGACTTTGCGCTTGATCGAGCCAGACAAGCATCGCCGGATCTTTGGCCACGGCATAAAGCAACTTCAACCAATTGCCAGAAGCCATCGTGCGAAACGACTGGTTCTGGAGCCACATAAAATAAGCGTCCTTCACCTTTTGCGCGCTCGTGGCGAAATGCCCATGCCAAAACAGCGTCAATTTTTCCTGGAGAGGTCGCGGGCCGGTGGCCATGCGCTCCAGCCACCAACCACGCAACTCCAAAATATGAAGTTGCTGCGTGCGCTGCTCATCGCGCTGCATCTCTCGCCGCTTTTCTTCCATGGCGCGACGATCCTCTGGCGTCATCGTTTCTTTGCGCGATTGCTGCTGTAGCTTTCGGTAGGCCAGAAATTTATCGGCCCGGCTTGGGTCCGGTTTGGCCCAGCTTAGTTCGGGAGCAGTTTCAGGAATTTTTTCGTATTCGATGAAGGAATCGACTGCCTTGTCCGGCCCGAGGCTAACCAGCTTAACAATTTCCGCTGGCGATCCACCGAAACCAGCGCGGTTCAACAAATGCGCCGCGGTGGCAAAATTCCATTTCGATGTCGGTAATGGCTTGAGCATACAGGAAAATTGACGGGATTCTCTCGTCTCAAGTTACAAGGTATTCCAAAATCCGGAGAGAACACATCTTCCAGATCAATCAGAA
>JBKJOA010000400.1:0-2753 GCA_046593365.1 Limisphaerales bacterium | reverse complement strand
GTGAAAAACCATCCGTTTATTGACGGGAACAAGCGCGCTGGCTTTGTGACGGCAATCACTTTTCTGGAATTGAATGGCCACAAATTTGTAGCGAATGAGGTTGACGCCGCCGTTCGCACACTTGCTCTTGCTGCCGGAGAAATGACCGAGCCAAAATACGCCGCATGGCTGAAAGCAAATTCCAAACGCGGCTGATTCAATCGACTACAAGTTTGAAGTTGAAATTTTCGGGATGGCGATGGCAGCCCAACGCCGCTCCGCTCATCCGTTTTGGCTGTGGACTTGGCGGCGCGGTCGAAGCATCCCCACAGCGGGCTGTAACTAAATTTCGACAGCGGGATTAACGTTCTGCGACTTGCAAATAAATTGACGGAACCGTAGTTTTTCCCATGACCACGATGGTGAATTCGATTTATGAAGACGGGAAACGCGCCTTACCCGCGTGGCGAAAGCATTCGGAAAATTCTTTGATGAAGGTTTGGGACAACACAGCCAATAACGTTTCCAATGAACTGCTCTCGACATGAGGTTGTTCTTCTGCTGGTTCCATTCATGGATTTGCAATAAGCGATCGTTTTCGGTGCTCTTTGCTGCCGTTGCGTTTTTTCCGATTTGCCTGTTCGCGGCGAGCCGTCCCTTGCCGATGCTTTTGCTGGATTCGCCGACGATCACCGCTTCCGAGAAATTTGTCCTCGCGCAAGTTGGCGCGGGAAAACCCGCCGACCTCAAAAGCCAATTCGCCGATGAGACCAATCGCGTTTTGCGTGCCGCATTTCTCGAAGCGGTCTTGACCCAGAGCGGCACCAACGTTCATCGCAACGGTTTTTTCATCGAACACGCCGTCATCCTCGACGCACTCGATCTCCACAATGCCGAGGTGCATTTTGAAACCAGCCTCGTTGAATGTCGATTTGCCGGAGAAGTGAACTTTTCCAAAAGTGTTTTTAAAAATGGTTTCTCGTTGGCGGGTTCTGCCTTCGACAAACCGGCAAATTTTTCTTCCATGAAAATTGGACGCGCCGTCATCTTTGACCAAACCAGCTTTGGCGCGGAAGTGAATGCCGCGCAAATGGAAATCACCGGGATCTTTACTGCCAACGGAGTGCGCTTCAACAGTCCCAGCGCGGCGGTGGATTTTACCAGTTTGAAAATCGGAGGCGACGCTTTCTTTTCCCAAGCTGCTTTTGCCGGACCGGTTACATTTAAATCCGCTGACATCGCTGAGAACTGGCGTTTTGATGGGAGCCTTTTCGCCAGCACCAACGCCCTGGTTAATTTTGAAGAGGTAAAGGTGGGCGCGGCCACGAGCTTTATCGGTTGCCGCTTTGCCGGATACGTTTCGTTCAAAGATGCGAAGTTCGCCGCGCTCGATTTTTCCAAAGTCACCTGGCCTGCTGTTCACGACGACAATCCGTGGCTTTGGCTCAACGGAATGACTTTCGCGCGCATCAGTGCAGGATCGGAAAAAGATTCATGGCAAAATCTCTACAACCTTGTCCAACGCACCGCGCATGGTACGGCCTACTCCGCCGACATCTTCGCTCGCTTCGACGACTACTACCGGAAACTCGGTTACCCGCGACAAGCGAACGCTTTTTTTCGCGCGCAAAAAAAGCGCGAACGCGAAGAAGTTTTAAGTGGTCCGTCTTGGGCCTGGAGTTTCTTTCTCGAACAATTTGTGGGATACGGTCGCAGTCCGGAGCGCGCCCTCTTCTGGAGCGTCGCCATCATCGGGTTCGGTTGCGTGATGTTTCGGCCCAATCGAATGGAGCCGCAACTGTCCGAACACGCCGGGCGTAAATACAGCCCGTTCTGGTATAGCGTGGATGTTTACCTGCCCATCATCAAACTGCGCGACGCCGAGATCTGGAAACCGAAGGAGGAATACGTCATGACCAACGTCTGGCGTCGTATCCATACGATTCTCGGTTGGGCGCTCATCCCCATCGCTATCGCGGTGTGGACTGGGATGTTGTCGAATTAATCATGCTCGGACTTTGCGCTTTGTTTCCAGTAATAACGTTGGCAGCCAAACCTGCACCTGATCAGAGGCCAAAATTTTCATCGTCAAGATCGAGGACTTTGTATTTCAGCTTTCCGGCTTTATCCAGATTGATGGCTTTCATCGCTTCGGGGTTGGCGAGAATTTCCATCGTCTCCAGCAAGCCTTCAAACCGCGCGCGCGGAATATAAAACCCTTCCGCAACATTGTGCCGCGAGATGCCGACGATGTTGGCTGCCCGGATTATTTTCGGGAGATTGGCCTGCGCCTCGGTGACGGAGACTGTAGATTTCATGTGGAAATATACGTAGCAGCTTTCGCTGGGTTGGTCAATGTCGCACGGACAAGGAAGTTAAACTTTGCAATCTTGAAGATCCCGCACGGCGCCAGTAGTTTTTTGCCATGACCACGCCGGTGAATGCGATTTACGAATCGGGGAAACTCGTCCCGCCCAGCCCGTTGTCATTGCCCGAAAATCCCGCGTGCGCGTGACCATCGAAACCACCGATGCCGAACGTGAGACGCGTGACTGAACCATTCGGAAGATTCTTTGATGAAGGTTTGGGACAACTCCGCCGATGACGTCTTCAATGAATTGCGCTCGAAATGAAGTTTCTTCTCTCGTCCCTTCACATGCTCATGGCGTCACCGCTCGATAATAGAGTTGCAGCAGGTTCGTATTGACGGTGTCCACAAACTCCACGGTCGCTGACGCATTTGTGAAGCTCCACCAAGTGGCCCAGTTGGTGAA
>JBKJOA010000135.1:0-6387 GCA_046593365.1 Limisphaerales bacterium | reverse complement strand
CCCAACTGCAATGCAGTAGAAAACCATCCCGCCTTCACCGGCTGATTCCCCATGAAAAATCAATTCCTACTACATGGATTCGGCTTAGAGCCTGTTTGAAAACCCCGGTTTGGAGTTCCGCCTTCAGGCGGCAGAGCGCGGAAACCGCCTGAAGGCGGAACTCCGAACGCCGCCGGGTTGGAAGAATCGACTTGCCTAGCGAACGCCTTTAATTCTGGGAAAGAGTTGAGCTTGAAATGTTTCCCGCACCCCAAGCCACAAAATTAGTGCCATCTGATGCGTTTACGCCATAAGGGTTGATCGTCACACCCGCGTTATTTGCTGTTCAACCAGCAAGACCTTGTTCAAAACTTCCGTTCACCAGTGCATGGAATAGCGCAGAAAACAATAATCCACTGGTAAAAATAATTGAAAAATAAAATCTCGATAACCAAATCCCCTTTTCCTTTTTCATACTTTTTGCTTTCCAATTAGTAAATTTAACGCGAGGAGATATGTGTGCTACGAACACTGCTAACCAAAGTTTTTATGTCCGTTGAAAAGGCTTTCATTTCAAGCTCCTGGAAACGCTGCATTGCCGCGTTATTCGTAATCCTGTTTAGCAGCGCCACGCGAATCGATGCTTCCGAGTCGGGTCTTAAAGATTTAAACACGCCGCGGGTTTTTCCGAAGATCGAGTCCAAGGCGGAATGGAAGAATCGCGCGATGGCAATTCGCGAGCAGGCTTTGGTTAGTTGCGGACTTTGGCCCATGCCGGAGAAAACTCCTTTGCACGCGAAAGTTTTTGGGAAAGTTCTTCGTGACGGTTATAGCGTTGAAAAAGTCTATCTCCAAAGTTATCCCGGGTTTTATGTTGCCGGAAATTTATACCGTCCGCTTGGCAAAGGCGACGGCCCATTCCCCGGAGTTCTGAATCCACACGGGCACTGGGAAAATGGCCGTCTGACCGATACCACCAATGGCAGCATTCCGGCACGGTGCATCAATTTTGCCAGGCAGGGGATGGTCGCGTTTTCCTACGACATGGTTGGTTACAACGATTCGTTTTTTGCTGAAAATCCCAAAGATAATTCTGACAAAGTAAATCTCTATAAACGCCACCGGGGCTTTGCCACCAACGAGGCGAACCTGCTTTGGAACATTAATTTGATGGGGCTGCAAACCTGGAACAGCATCCGTGCCCTGGATTTCTTAGCGGCGCTCGCTGATGTGGATAAAACCCGCCTCGCTTGCACGGGGGAATCAGGTGGTGGCACGCAAACTTTTATGCTTGGGGCGATTGATGATCGCCTTGCCGCGCAGGCGCCGGTCGTGATGGTTTCCCATTCCATGCAAGGCGGGTGTTCCTGCGAAAATGCACCTGGACTTCGAGTGGAATTTTCGAACATGGAAATCGCGGCGGCTGCGGCTCCGCGTCCGCAAATCATAGTTGGTGCGACTGGTGATTGGACGAAAACCATGATGACCATTGAAGGTCCAGCAGTCGAAAGTGTTTATCGTTTGTTGAACGCGAGCGGCAAATTGCGCTACTGCATTTTTGATTTTCCGCACAACTACAATCAAACCAGTCGCGAAGCGGTTTACGGTTTCTTAGGTAAAACTTTGAAACCGATTGCGCCAGCGAACAAAGAAGCTGAGTACAAAAAGGAGCCGGATGAAGATTTGCGCGTTTTCCCAGATGAGAAATTGCCAGCCGGTGCATTGAGTGAATCCCAGCTTAATAATTTGTGGATAAAAAATTCTATTGCGCAAATGGAGGTGTTCAAGCCGAAGGATAAAAAAACTCTCGCGAAATACAAAGACGTTTTTACGCCAGCCTGGAAACACACCATGCAATTGACTGGCGTGCCACGCCCGCTTTCGGTTAAAATGGTTTATTTGGAAAGCGGTAGAATTCTGCCGGGACTTGATAGGAACGATGGACGCGAAACAATCCCTGCAATTTTATTTTCGCCGGAAAAAAGTAATCCAACCGGAATCGTGATTCTTGCTCATCCGACGGGTAAATCTTTTTACGTTGATGAAAAAAGAAATCTCAAAGGTTTTGCGAGACTGTTGGTCGAGCGCGGATTCAAAGTATTAGTTTTGAGTTTTCCGAATGCGCCTGAGCCTTCACAAAATCAGGCTGACCTTTTTTTCACTACTTATAATCGAACATTTGCCCAGGAACGCGTTGGCGATTTAGTGAGCGCATGCGAGTGGGTAAAAAGATTTGGCTACAAAGCAATCTTGTGTGGAAGCGGTCGCGCCGGTTTGTGGTCGTTACTCGCCGCGCCTGCGGCGGATGTCGTCGTTGCGGACTGTGATGATTTGGATATTTCCTCTGATACCGCACTGCTCAACTCAGATCTGTTTATTCCGGGCTTGCGGAAGATTGGCGCGTTTGAGGGCGTGGCCATTTTAGCTGCACCGCATCCAGTTCTTTTACACAACACGGGTGAAAAATTTTCGACAAAATGGTTGAGTGATATTTATTCGAGTTCCAAATCTGCGAAACTTTTCAGAGCGGAAAAGGAAGGGCTTCGAGTCGAAGCCGTTGCAAACTGGATTGGGATGTTAAAATAGAATTATTTTATGCCACCGGCCAAAATGGTTTGGAAATGCGGCGGCTGTTCTTCACTTGCGACGATGCTGATTTCGATTTTTTTGTATCCTGCGTCTTCAAGCCAACGATGCAAATCGCTTTCTGCGAAGCCGAGCCAGCGGTCGCCGTAAAGTTCGCGCGCTTTTTCGAAATTGTGTTTCAACAGATCGAGCATCAAAAGTTGTCCGCTGGGCTTGAGAATTTTGTGCGTGCTGGCGATGGCTTTGGCGGGATCGGCGGCGTGATGAAGCGCTTGGCTCAAAATGACGAGATCGACGCTGTTTACATCAATCGGCGGATTCTCTAAATCGCCCAAACGAAATTCCAAATTTTTCAGACCGTTTTTTTTCGCTTTGTTCGCGCCGAACTTCACCATCTTCTCAGAGTTGTCCACCGCAATGACTTTTTTGGCGCGACGCGCGAGAAGTTCGCTAATCAATCCTTCGCCCGATCCCAGATCGGCCACGACAATGGGTGGAATAATGCGCAGCAACAAATGTCCAAAAGCCTGCCACGAACGGCCGGGGCCGTAGCTGCGATCAAACCGACCGGCGACTTGATTGAAGTAAACTTGCGCCTGTTCTTTGCGTCGGCTGAGAATGCGCCTGAGATTAATTTGATCTGCGGCATAGCCTGGCATTTCCTTCGCGCCCCGGATGGCAAGTTGGATAAATTCACTGGTCACGGCGTCCGCTCTTTCGTTGAGTTTGTAATAAGTGCGTTTTCCCTCACGCCGGGACTGGACCAGACTTGACTCCTGCAAAAGTCCGAGGTGGGTGGAAATGCGCGATTGGCCGAGTCGCGTGATTTCCTGTAGCTCGTTAACGGACAACTCTTCTTTTTCGAGCAGAGCAACAATGCGAAGTCGGGTTGGGTCTGAAAGAGCGCGCAGAGATTTTAAGGTGGAGGACATATTTAAATTTCTGGCTAAATATTTAGAAAATCAGGTTGACCCAATGTCGTAGTGATATATCATCCCATCAAGATGCGTCAATACGTCTTGTAAAAAACAATTCAGCAAACAGCAATTAAATGAGCAAAAATTACATCTTTTCTTCCGAATCCGTTGGCGAAGGTCATCCGGACAAAGTTGCGGATACAATTTCTGATGCGATCCTCGACGCTTGTTTGGCGGTCGATAAAACCAGCCGCGTTGCTTGTGAAACTTATGTGAAAAGCAACATCGTCGTTGTCGGCGGCGAAATCACGACGAAAGCGAAGCTCGCTCATAACCATCTTGTGCGCGAAGCGATCCGCGAAATTGGTTACGTAAATGACGATGACGTTTTTCACGCGGACAAAGTCTTCATCATGAACGTGATTACGACGCAGAGCGCGGACATTGCGCAAGGTGTCGATGCTAAAGCAGCCGACGGAAAAGATACGGCAGAGCAGGGCGCAGGCGATCAAGGTTTGATGTTTGGTTATGCCAGCGACGAAACGCCGGAGTTGATGCCCGCGCCGATTATGTTTGCGCATCGTTTGGGTCGCAAGCTGACGCGCATTCGCAAATCGGGAAAAGTAAAATGGCTTCGTCCCGATGCGAAGAGCCAGGTTTCGGTGCAGTACGAAAACGGCAAACCGGTTCGCATCACGAACGTAGTCATCTCCACGCAGCACGCGGCGGACGTGAAGCACAAAGAGATCAAAGATTTTTGCATCAAAGAAATCGTGCGCAAGGTTTTGCCCGAAGAAATGCTCGATAAGAAAACGCAGTTTCTCATCAATCCGACCGGACGTTTCGTCGTCGGCGGACCGCAGGGCGATACCGGTTTGACCGGGCGAAAAATCATTGTCGATAGCTACGGTGGAATGGGCCGCCACGGTGGAGGCGCGTTTTCTGGAAAAGATCCGAGCAAAGTGGATCGCAGCGCGGCTTACATGGGACGTTACGTCGCGAAAAATATCGTGGCGGCTGGACTCGCGACGAAAGCAGAAATTCAATTCGCCTATGCGATTGGTTATCCGGAGCCGGTTTCAGTTTGCGTCGATACTTTTGGAACGGGCATAGTCAGCGACGAGCAAATCGAAAAAGCGGTTCGCGAAGTTTTCAGTTTCAAACCGGCCAACATCGTCAAGCAGTTGAATCTGTTGCGCCCGATTTATTCCAAGACAACCAACTATGGTCACTTTGGAAAAATCGACGACTTGAACAGCATCACCTGGGAAAAGACCGACAAAGTCGTGGCGTTGAAAAAAGCGGCAAGATAGTTTGCTAGTGTTCAGTTTTCAGCGGGAAGAACCAGGATTATGTCATTACAAACATTTGAGGATTTGGAAGTTTGGAAGCGCGGCTGTCGTATCGCCGTGGATGTTTGCGCTGAGACGCATGCTTGGAAAAATTTCGCGTTACGCGATCAACTTCAACGCGCCGCAATTTCCATTCCGTCGAATGTTGCTGAGGGCGCCGAGCGCGATAGTGAAGGCGATTTCGTTCGCTTCCTTCGCATCAGCAAAGGTTCCTGCGGTGAACTGCGCACACAACTTTATATTTCCCAACGTCTGCATGAAAGACTCGGCAATCAAGTTTCGCAATTGCCAGCAGGTTTGATCGGCGAAACAAAAGAAATTTCTGCAATGCTCCAAGGTCTAATCCGCTCAATTAAACACCGCAGCGCATCTTCTGAATCTGAAAACTGAAAACTGGAAACTAACAAACTTAATTATTATTATGGCAAAAATTAAACTCTCACCGGCGCGGGTTAAAGCGGGCAAAGCGGCGAAGAATACCTTGGCAAAAAATGGTTCGGTAAAATCGAACGGCGCGGCGACGGCTCACGACTTTAAAGTCAAAGACCTTTCGCTCGCCGATTGGGGTCGCAAGAACATCACCGTTTCCGAACACGAGATGCCGGGCCTGATGTCGATTCGCAAAAAGTATGCGAAGAGCAAACCGCTCAACGGCGTTCGCGTCACCGGTTCGTTGCACATGACGATTGAGACGGCGATTCTCATTGAGACGCTCGTCGATCTTGGTGCGCAAGTGCGTTGGGCGAGTTGCAATATTTTCTCCACGCAAGATCACGCGGCGGCGGCGATTGCCAAAGCGGGCGTGCCGGTTTTCGCGTGGAAAGGCGAGACACTCGAAGAATATTGGGACTGCACTTTGGACGCGGTTACGTTTCCAGGAAACAAAGGACCTCAACTTGTCGTCGATGATGGCGGCGATGTCACGTTGCTGATTCACAAAGGTTATCAACTGGAGCAGGGCGATACCTGGGTCAACACGCCGAGCGGCTCACATGAAGAGCAGGTTATTAAAAATCTTTTGAAACGCGTGGCGAAGGAACGTCCCGGTTTCTGGCACAACATCGTCAAGGAATGGCGCGGCGTTTCCGAAGAAACGACGACTGGCGTGCATCGTCTCTATCAAATGCTCGAAGCCAAAAAACTTTTGGTTCCGGCAATCAACGTCAATGACTCAGTCACGAAATCGAAGATCGATAATCTTTACGGCTGCCGCGAATCGCTCGCGGACGGAATCAAGCGCGCCACCGACGTCATGGTCGCTGGAAAAGTCGCGGTCGTTTGCGGTTACGGCGATGTCGGCAAAGGTTCATCCCATTCGCTTCGTGGATTCGGCGCGCGCGTCATCGTCACGGAAATTGATCCGATCAATGCGTTGCAAGCCGCGATGGAAGGTTTTGAAGTTAACACTCTCGAATCGACGCTCGGCATCGGCGATATTTACGTCACCACGACCGGCAACTGCGACGTCATCACGTTGGAGCACATGCAGAAAATGAAAGATCAAGCCATCGTCTGCAACATCGGCCACTTCGATAACGAAATTCAAGTTGAAC
>JBKJOA010000131.1:0-2607 GCA_046593365.1 Limisphaerales bacterium | reverse complement strand
TTTCCGTGTTCTTCTCAAAGTCCTGCACCGCACGGTGCGCAAAGCTGCCGTCCTGGGACGTTGTCTGTCTAGGTCCGGCGGCGAAACGACCCTTGATGGTGCCGTCCCAGCCTTTGCGCACGTTTTGGTTGTCTTCGTTCCTGCCCGCTCGATCCCAGTAGAAGTGGACTTTGACGCGGCCGTAACGTTCGCCAGTTCCAAAGCGCGGATCGTACTCATAGCGGGTCACCAAAGTATCGTCATGGCCGTCGCCATCGTCATCTTGATCGCAGCAGGCAACTTCACGCAGCACGCACAGGTCGGCGCGTTTGCGGGCGGTGGTGGTTTTATCAAAGTCAGATTGATAAACGCACTCCATCTGTTGACCGCCGAACATGACGAGCTTGCGACAGAGCGAATCGTTGTTCCATTCCGCGCGGCACTCGAAGTAGTCCGGGTCGCTCGCTCGCAGTTTGTTAATGGGGCGGTTGAGCGTGTCCGTCACTGCCACGCCGGGGATGGCGCGGCCCGTGAATTCCCGCATTTTAACAAGCCGGTTCCGCGCGTCATAGGAACATTCCGTCACGTTTCCCATCGGATCATTGATGATGCACCGAATGACAGCGTAATCCTCCCCTGTGACGACCCAACGATATTTGCATGAGGTCAACGTGCCGCGTTGATGAGAGATGCACCGGAGAAATTCAAAGTCCGTCTCCTGATATTGATAGACGAACTGGCTCGTGGTTTGCCCCTGAGCGTCAATGACAGAGAGCATCAGATGATTCTTTCGGTCATCGGAGTAGCCCGATGAATAGGTGTAACTCGTGGTCTTGCCGTCCGGGAAATCATTTCCGTTTGGCGTGCCGGTTACGGGCGGTGAGGTGACGGATTTCAAATCGCCCGGGCTGCCGCCCAGTTCGCCGCCTTGATAATACGTATATGAAACGGTGCGACCGGAGAAGTCAGTCACGGACGCGAGTTGTCCCACCGGGTTGTAGCTGACCGTATTTGTGCGGTTCAGTGTGTCCACCACGCGGATGAGTCGGCCAGTGGCGTCGTATTCGCATCGCGCGGAATTCTCGTTGCGATCGCAATAACGCGCGATCTTGCCGGCCGCTGGGGAACCGTCGAGCGGATTGAACTCCCAATAACCGGTGTCCGCGAACGCGAGCCTGAAGACGTTATTGGAGAGCGTGCCTTCCCGGAAAAACTCCGGGCAGGTGTAAACTCCGTTGGTGCCGGGCTGGAAGGCGTCCTTCCGACCTGTGCCATCAAACACGTCCATCCCGCCCGCACTGTTCAGGACGCAACGAACGTCGTGGGAAAACGTCCAGCCATTGACCGAAGCGCCGGTGCGTCCAATGCGTGAGTGATAGGTGCGCGTCCAGATGAAATCCAAGCCGCGCCCTTCCACGGCGAGGTCAACGACCTGTTGTGAAACCTCGCCGGAGAACGGGATTACTCCCGGATCATTGTCATCGCAATCATCGCCGCCAGCCTCGCGGGCGGCGATGACGATCCCGGCCACGGCTCCTCCGGCGATGCCGCCGGCGATGGCAGCCGTGCGCGCCAGTTTGACATTCACCGCATTCAACCCTTTTTTCCCATCGCTGGACACCGAAGAACTCTCCTTAGTTACAATCGTGTGCCCAATGCCCTGGCTCTGCCATCTCTCGGTAATGGACTCGTCAGTCTGACTGAACGGCAAATTGCCCACATACAATTTCTTTCCCGCCACCGAAGAGGATCCGTAATAATCATAACCCTTCCTGGAAGGGAAGGCTGCGAGTCTCCGATTGGGCATTTCACCCACGTTTTTGTTTTCCAGAAATGCAGGATTGTTATGACGTCCCGCACTATTCAATTGGCTTTGGGCCTGGTAATAATCATAACCCTTCTTTGAAAACCACAGGCTTGAAGGACTCGCGGGCGGCTCCAGCGGCGGCCCTTGCAATACCAGTTCCGGGTTTGTCAGCGCGTCCGCGCACGTCACATTGAAGGACGACACCACTTGGCCGGAGATAACGAGTTCGAATACATAAGTTCCCGCCACATCGGAAGTGAACGAGGGGCTTGACAGCAATGTCGCACTTTGGAAAACGACATTGGTCTGCGGCACGCCATTGATTCGCAGAACGTCATTTGTGCGGAAGCATTGCCCGACAATGGAAAGATTCACCGCCACGCCCGGCGCGATCACCGCCGGTTCAACGGAGAAAATCTCCGGTTGCGGCAACAGCAGGCGATAGAACTCGATGGAGTTTTCGGGGATGGATCGCCCCTTGATGTCGTATTGCATGGTGCCGCCGACGGGCGTGATCACGTCCACGGTTTTCCAGAGTGCGTCCGGCGCGAGACTGCCCGACTGTTGCACACGGTAAGTGGCGTTGGACACGGAGTCCCATTCCAGTCGAAACGTTTGTAATCCCTCGGCATCGGCTCCGGTGTTTTGGATGCGCACGATGGTGGGGGGTGCGTCGGCCTGGAGGTTAAGCGCGGTCAGAATAATCAGCGCGGCGAAAAAAACAATAAGGCGTCTCGACACGTTGAGACCAGCCAGAGAAAGTGAAGCGGGGTTCATGCTGACGACTTAATCAATGTTTTTCATAGACTGCAAGGAAAAGC
>JBKJOA010000229.1:0-2666 GCA_046593365.1 Limisphaerales bacterium | reverse complement strand
AATTCCTGAAATAAAGATTCGTTATTCATTTAATGCAGACATTATTTATCCGAAAGCGCCGCAACGCCCGGTAAAACTTTCCCTTCCAAAAATTCCAGACTCGCTCCGCCGCCGGTGCTCATAAAAGTCACTTTGTCACCGAGGCCATCTTGGTTCAATGCCTTCACGCTGTCCCCACCGCCGATGATGCTGACCGCGCCGTTTTTTTGCGTTGCTTCCACCACTGCTTTCGCTACGACAAAAGTTCCCTCCGCAAAACGTGGATCTTCAAAAATTCCCATCGGACCGTTCCACAAAATCGTTTTCGCTTTGCGAATAATCTCTCCGTAAGTCTGCGCCGTCACGGGGCCAATATCCACGCCTTCTTCATTGTCGGGAATATTTGGCTCGGTATTCAAGCGCGGATTACGCAACTCAATCACCGGTTTGCCTTTTTTGTTCAGCTTATCGGTTTTCACCGGCTGAGCGACGGTGTTGTCCGTCGGCAAAACAAATTGCACGCCGCGCACTTTCGCTTTTTTCAAAGCGGCTTTGGCCACATCGACCCGGTCCAGTTCAACGAGCGACATTCCGACTTTGAATCCTTGCGCGAGCTTGAATGTATAAGCCATCGCGCCGCCGATAAGAATCGTGTCCGCCTTCTCCAACAAACGATCAATAACGTTTATTTTGTCGGAAACTTTCGCGCCGCCGAGAATGACGACAAACGGTTTGGCCGGGCTTTGCAATTCTTCACCGAGAAATTTCAATTCCAGTTCCATCAACAAACCGGCCGCACATTGGCCGCCGCGTTTGGAAATGATTCGAGCAACGCCCTCCGTCGAGGCGTGCGCACGATGCGCTGCGCCAAAGGCGTCGTTGACATAAATATCTGCGAGGCGGGCGAGTTTTTCGGCAAAGACAGGGTCGTTCGCTTCTTCCTCGTTGTAATAACGGACGTTTTCCAGCAGCAGAATTTCGCCTTCCTGCAGTTTTGCCACGGCCTGCTCCACTTTTTCGCCGATGCAATCATCGACAAACGCCACCGGGTGCAAGAGCAATTCGCCCAGCTTCACTGCCACAGGCTGAAGCGACATGGACGCTTCGCGCTGACCTTTGGGCCGGCCCAGATGCGCGGCGAGAATAATTTTTGCACCCTGGCTGATGAGCCATCGCAGCGTGGGCAAGGTCGCTTCGATGCGCGTGGCGTCATTGATCACCATTTGGCCATTACGCTCTTCCATTGGCACGTTGTAATCCACGCGTAGCAGGACGCGCTTTCCGCGCGGATTCAAGTCTTTGACAGTTAGTTTAGGCATATTTGCAAAACAGGCCGCAGAGAATAGCCAAGCAGCCAAGTGAGTCAAAGGGGAAATCAGATGGCGATTTAAGCTGTTTGGTCACACATCGTTAATTATCCGATGTGCGCACAAACTATTCTGGTTGGTTTTCATCCCACCATAATACCTACAAGTTGCAGGCGACTCCTTGCCAGCGCTTTGGTATTACACCGCTGGATTTTATTGTGCTCGAACAAATTCAACATCGTCCGTGGCCATCCCCGACACGCTCGTGGGCGATGCACATGGTCTGGTCTGATTTGCTCTTTGCGCATTGGCCGGTGCCCGCCAATGCCCTGCGTCCCTTGCTGCCGCCGGAATTGGTGTTGGACACCTTCGATGGGGAGGCGTGGCTTGGCGTCGTGCCTTTTCAAATGAGCGAAACGCGACTGCGAGGGCTTCCCCCCGTTCCCGGCAGCGGCACTTTCTGCGAACTCAATGTGCGAACCTACGTCCGCGCACAGCATAAACCGGGTGTTTGGTTTTTTAGTCTGGACGCGAGCAGCCGTCTTGCAGTGCGAACGGCGCGGCGCTTTTTTCATCTCCCCTATTTCGACGCTAAAATGTCTGCTGAAGCAAGGAGCGGTTGGACTCATTACCAAAGTAGGCGAACCCATCGCGGCGCAGCCACCGCAGAATTCCATGCGCGCTATCAATCGATTGGCGATGTTTTTATCTCAAAACCGAACACGCTGGAGCATTGGTTGACGGAGCGATATTGTCTCTATGTGTCCGACAAGAAAAGCCGCGTTTTTCGGGGCGACATCCACCATGATCCATGGCCATTGCAACGCGCTGAAGCGGAATTTTATCGAAATGACATGACGGATTGGCTTGGGTTTAATCTTCCCTCCACGGTGCCGCACCTTCTTTTTGCCAAACGTCTGGAAGTGGTGGCCTGGACACTTTCGCGTTTGGATAAACCGTGAATACGCCCGCCAAAATTCCAGCGTTGCGACTCCGCGTCACCGCCACGGCAGAGACGATTCTTCGTTCCGGCCATCCGTGGCTCTTTGCAGAAAGCGTTCGCGAACAAAACCGCGCGGGCCAGTTGGGCGAACTCGCGGTGGTTTACGATCGCCACGACGCGTTTCTCGCCATCGGGTTGTTTGATCCTGATTCACCTTTGCGCGTGCGCCTTTTGCATTCGGGCAAGCCGCAGAGAATAAATTTGGTCTGGTGGCAGAATCGGCTCACAGAAACGGTGCAAAGAAGAACGGGTTTGTTTGACGCGCAAACGACTGGTTATCGCTGGATCAATGGCGAAAGCGATGGCTGGCCCGGTCTGGTTCTTGATCGTTACGACACCACTTTGGTTCTCAAACTTTATACCGCCGCCTGGCTTCC
>JBKJOA010000147.1:0-3530 GCA_046593365.1 Limisphaerales bacterium | reverse complement strand
TCGCGATTGGCATGGCCATCTATGCCCCGCAATTAGGTTTTTTCTGGAACATTTTTAAAGGAGCAGCAATTGCGCTGTGGGCAGTGCTCGCATTTTGGATTGGCTTGTTTCTTTTGCTTTCTCAAGTGGCCCGCAAACAATTCGGCGCAAACATATTTGCCTTAATCGTGCCATTTCTCTGGGTGGGTTTGGAATATTTTCGCAGTGAACTTTATTACCTTCGATTCTCATGGATGAATGTGGGCTACGTTTTTTCTGAGCAGCCTAGTATCATCAGTTGGTTTGGTGGAGTCTATGGTGTCGGTTTTGTGTTGATGGCAATTGTCGCGTGCATTTTCCTAATTAAGGTAAAATTCCCCACATTCTTTCTCAATGCCGCAATCGTGTGTCTGATTGTATTCGTCATGACCATCATGGGTCAACATCATATCCGTTGGATGCTAACCCAAAAGGGTGTTTCTATCGCCGCCGCGCAAATGGAATTTCCGACAGAAGCTGGTGTCACTTTTGTATTAGATCGCCTGCTGAAAAAGAATCCCGAAGCCGAACTGATCGTTCTCAGCGAATACACTTTCGACGGGCCAATTCCCGAAGAGGTGAAATCGTGGTGCCGGAAGAATCAAAAATATCTCGTCGCCGGTGGGAAAGATCTGTTGCCCAACGACAAATATTACAACACCGCTTTCGTCGTTGATCCGCAGGGAGAAATCATCTTTCGACAGGTAAAAAGTGTTCCGATCCAATTTTTTAAAGATGGCTTGCTCGCGATCGAACAAAAACTTTGGAATTCGCCGTGGGGCAAAATCGGAATTTGTATTTGCTACGATTTGAGTTATCGGCGCGTCGTCGATGAACTCGTTCGACAAGGCGCGCAAGCCATCATCGTTCCAACAATGGATGTGGTGGATTGGGGAGAGCACCAACATGAACTGCACGGGCGCGTCGCGCCGACGCGCGCTGCGGAATATGGCATTCCGATTTTTCGTGTTTGCAGTTCAGGAATTTCTCAACTGGTCAACTCACAAGGAAGAGTTGAACTCTCCGCGCCGTTTCCCGGCGATGAAGCAATGCTCGGCGGCAAATTAAATATGAGCGAAAAGGGACATCTTCCGCTCGACCATTGGCTCGCGCCGTTCTCTTCGATTCTCACCGGAATTCTGACGCTTTGGCTTGGCGTCGCTTCGTTCAAAAAGAAAAACAAACCCGCACATGAAACCATTCCTGCGATTCCTGATTAAACTTTTTTTTCGCTTCCGCGCGTTCAACGAAGAAGCGTTGCGAGCGCCGGGGCCGATGTTGCTCACGCCTAATCACGTCTCCTGGTTCGATTGGTTGTTCCTCGCCGTGTGCCTCGATGACGATTGGCGTTTTGTGACATCGATCCACACGGCGCAAACGAGTTGGTTTCATCGCAAATTGATGACGGGGCGTCACGCGTTTCCGGTGGAAACCGATTCTCCCTACGCCGTGAAACGCATGGCGGAATATTTGCAAAGCGGCGGCAAGCTTGTTCTGTTTCCCGAAGGCCGTCTTTCGCAGACCGGCAGCTTGATGAAGCTCTTCGACGGAACCGGATTCCTCCTCTACAAAACAGACGCGAAAGTGATCACCTGTTATTTGCGCAACGCGCATCGGCTGCCGCTTTCGCCGCAACCCGGTTGGAAACGATTTTTTCCACGAGTGACGGCGCATTTCAGCAGCGTAATTACTCCGGTAAAACCGCTAAACATCAGCACCACTCTGGCTCGCTATAAACTGACAAACTGGCTGCGCGACACTTTGGTGCAGCAACAATTCTGGGTGGAAATGGAGCAAGGCCCGAAAAATTTACTGGAAGCAATCGCAGAAACCGCGCGGCTTCACCCGATGAACGTTGTGCTGGAAGATGTCACCCGGCAAAAACTCACTTATCGCAAATTGATGATCGGCGTGGATTTGTTCGAGCGCCAGTGGCGTCGCATTTTGAAAAGTGAACCTCGTGTCGCTGTTCTTCTCCCGAATGTCAACGCCATGCCCGTCACGCTCTTGAGCCTGTGGTCGGCGGGAAAAGTCCCGGCGATCCTGAATTATTCCACTGGTCCAAGCACGATGTTGATCTGCGTGCAGCTTGCCGGGGTGAAGCAAGTCGTCACGTCACGAACTTTCATCGAGAAAGCAAAGCTGAATATTCAGCCTCTAATCGAAGCGGGAATTGAATTTATTTTCTTGGAAGAAGTGCGCGCAAAAATTTCTAAAATCGAAAAATATTCTGCTGTTCTTCGTAGCCTGGTAAATCCAGGATTTTCGAATCCCGGTTTGCAGCCGAACAATGTTGCCGTGGTTTTGTTCACCAGCGGCTCGGAAGGAATGCCGAAGGGCGTCGAGTTGACGCATCAAAATCTCCTGGCGAACATCCGGCAAATGCTCGCTGTGACCGACCTGGTTGATCGCGACCGCTTTTTCAACACGCTTCCGCTTTTTCACAGCTTTGGGCTGACGGTCGGAACACTGTTGCCACTGGTGCGTGGACTTTACGTTTTTGTTTATCCTTCACCTTTGCACTTTCGAATTGTTCCAACCGTTTTCTACGATCTGAATTGCACGGTCATGTTTGGCACGAACACTTTTTTAAATGGCTACGCACGCAAAGCGCATGCCTATGATTTTCGTTCACTGCGTTATTTATTTGCTGCGGCGGAAAAATTACAGGAAACCACCGCGAACACCTGGGCGCGTCGTTTCGGCGTGCGAATTCTCGAAGGTTACGGCGCAACCGAATGCAGCCCCGCCGTCACGGTCAACACGCTTCTGACTCCATCGCACGGTTCCGCCGGAAAATTTCTCCCCGGCATCGAATATAAACTTGAAGCAGTCGAAGGTGTGGAAACCGGCGGGCGACTTTTTGTGCGCGGGCCGAATGTGATGCGCGGCTATTTGAATCGAGATGCGAACGAAACTTTTCACGCCCTTGGTGGATGGTATGACACCGGCGACATTGCGAGCGTGGATGAAAACGGATTTGTTCACATTCTAGGGCGGCTGAAACGTTTTGCAAAAGTCAGCGGAGAAATGGTGAGCCTGACGGCGGTGGAAGATGCGTTGGCGGGCGCATTTCCCAATTACGGATTGCGCTGCCAGGTAGCCGTCGTCACTCGTCCCGATGAAGGGAAAGGCGAAGCGTTAATCGCCGTGACGAATGAACCTAAATTGCAACTTGACGAAATACGTGCCGCAATCAAATCAAAGGGGCTGAGTAATCTTTGCATTCCGCGCGAAATCAAAGTGGTTCGAGAAATCCCAAAACTCGGCACTGGGAAGACGAACCATCGCGAGCTACAGAAAATTCTTCTCGAAACGACGTAACCCAGAGCAACGAAAATGAACTTCAAATTAACCGCCGCTTTGATGTTCGCCCTGCAAACGATGGGATTTGCGCACGAGGTTAAACCCGATATTTCGCGGGAATGCGTGATCCTGATCCACGGACTCGGTCGGACTTCTCTCAGCATGAAACGGCTGGAATGGAGTCTGGCGAGCGCCGGCTATCAAAC
>JBKJOA010000093.1:0-3601 GCA_046593365.1 Limisphaerales bacterium | reverse complement strand
TCTCCCTGAACTGCTCCAGTGCGAGCGCGACTTGCGCCAAACGAATTAACGCAAAGGAAGTTGCTTCTTTAACGGAGACTTTACTCAAAGCAGGAAGAAACATTCCTGAGAAAATATTAAAGAAGCATATTCCTTTGCGTTGATTCGTTTGACGCAAATCGCGCTCGCACTGGAGCAGTTCAGGGAGAAAAACGGTGAGTTGCCCGAAACTCTAAATTCCTTGTCCCCGCTTTTTCTGAAGAGCACTCCCGACGATCCCTTTGATGGGAAACCTTTGCGGTATAAACGCCTGGAAAAAGGTTACGTCATTTACAGTGTTGGAAGCGACGCACAGGACAACGGCGGTCTGGAAAAACCGTCCAGCCAAAAACCGTCTGACCAAACCACTTACGACATTACTTTTACGGTTAAGCGATAAGGCCGTTTGGTGAAACCAAATCGCGCGTGATGGATTTCAGATCCGGGCAACCGGCCAGCGCCATGGCTAAATCCAATTCCTGTCGCAGCATTTCCAAAACTTTATGCACGCCTTGTTGTCCGCCGCACGCCAATCCCCACAGAACCGGACGCCCGATTTGCACTGCGTTTGCGCCCAGCGCCAGTGCTTTTAAAATATCGAGGCCGCGTCGGATTCCGCCGTCAAGCAGGACAGGAATTTTTCCCTGAACCGCTTCAACAATTCCCGGAAGAACCTCAATTGTAGCGGGCGCAGTGTCCATTTGCCGCGCGCCGTGATTTGAAACGACCAGCCCAGCGACGCCGTGTTGCAGGGAACGCCGGGCATCGTCGGGGCGGCAAATTCCTTTGAGAATCACCGGGAGTTTCGTCAGAGAGCAAAGCCAATCCACGTCCTTCCAAGTGACTGACGCATCGAGCATCCAGGTGAACGCCTGGCCCATGCCCGCTCCAGTTTGTCCGATGACTTCGCCGCGTTCATTCGAAAGTAATAAATTGATTGCGCTCAGGCCGGGCGGAAGATGAAAACCATTTCGCACGTCGCGCTCTCGTCGTCCCCATTCGGGCGTGTCCACCGTGAGCATGACCGCTTTGCAACCGGCCGTTTCCACGCGCGCCAGGAGTTCGCGCGTGAAGCCGCGATCTTTGTTGATATAAAGTTGAAACCAAACGGGGCCGGTGGCCGCGCCGAGAACATCTTCCACCGTGGTGGTCGAGAGGCTGCTGAGGATCATCGGAATTCCCGCTGCGCCCGCCGCGCGCGCGGTGGCCAATTCGCCGTCGGGATGGGCCAGCTTGTGAAAAGCGGTTGGCGCGAGCAGTAGCGGCATCGCCAGCGATTGACCGAACAACGATGTCGTGAGATTTCTGCGGCTCACATCCACGAGGACGCGATAGTGCACCATGATTTCGTCGTAAGCGGCTCGTGTTCGCCGTAACGTGATTTCGTCCCACGCCCCACTTGCGAAATAATCGTAAGCGATGCGCGGAAGTTTTTCTTTCGCCAATTCTTCCAGTTCGAAAAGGTTGAGCGGATCCATGTGCGACTTCTAAGCAGCCAGCTCCTTCATGCGCTTGAATAAAGGAGGGATGGCAGTCCAGGGACTTTCTTTGGATTCGTATTCGAGCGCGATGTAGCCCTGATAATTTACGTCACGTAGAATTTTAAATAAACGCGGCAAATCTGCTGGCTCTTGCGCTTTTTCATCCTGCTGACGAATCAACGCTTTCATTTGCACGTTCACCGCGTAGGGAGCGCATTTTTCAATGTCGCCGTAAACATCTTTGGTGTGAAAATTTCCGGTATCCAAATTGATTCCCAGCCACGGACTTTTCACCGCCCTGACAATTTCCAGAAGACCATCCGCTTGCGCGACGATGCCGCCATGATTTTCCAAGCCAAGAAAGATTCCTTTGGTGGCGGCGTAATCAGAACATTCTTCGAGCGAGGCAATGCACATTTTGCGCGCTTCGAGGTCTGTCAATCCCTTGTCAGCCTTGCCCGCGAAGACGCGAATGTGGGGTGCGCCCAGCACGGCCGCGTGATTAATCCAGCGTTTCACCAAGCCGATTTGGGCAGTGAGTTTTTCACCTTTGGGCAGGGCAAAGTTATTTCCGACGGCGGTCCCGCTCACCTCTACCCCGCGAAGGAAGGCGTGCCGCCGTAATTTGATGAGATATTCGTCAGGGGGTGGTTGCGGGAAATAATAGCTGGTCAGCTCAGCGCCCTGGCTCCCTTGTTCCGCGCAGAAATCGATGAACCTAAACAAATCAATTTTCTGGGCGGGATCTTTGGTCTGCAAGAATTCGCGGAACGAGTAAGCCGCAATGCTAAAGAGGAATCGCGCTTTTCCGGCGCGAGTCAGAGGTTCGACAGCGGAGGAAAAGTTTTCGATTAAGCCGAGACCCGCCAGAGCCAAACCAGTTTGAGCCGATGATTTGAAAAATGTGCGGCGCGAAATAGAAGATTGCATTGGGCAGTTGATATTTTTGACACAAACAACCAGACAGAGTTAGCAGAACGGAGAAAATACTGAAATTGTTTTGGAAACTATTTTCGCTGCATTGATTTGTTTTCGCCCCGAAATGGTTTTGCAACTTGCAATCACCTTCTTGTTGGCTATGTTCTACGCTCCGCTGGCGGGACTAACCTCAGCGCAATTATTTGAAATAAGTTATGGCATCAGCAAACGACCTCCGCAAAGGAATGGCAATTAATTACAATGGCGACATCGCCGTTGTTCTGGACACGCAACATCGCACGCCGGGCAATCTTCGCGCGTTCGTGCAGGCGACGATTCGCAGTATTCGCACCGGCAAATCGTCCGACGTTCGGTTCGGCTCGACGGAAAAAATCGAGGTGATCCCGATGATGACACGCAAGATGGAATACAGCTACAAGGATGGTGATGATTATGTTTTTTCTGATCCCGAGACTTACGAAACGGTGACCATCGCACCGGAAGTCGTCGGAGATGCCTGCAAATTTTTAATCGAAAACGCGTGCGTAACGGTGACGCTGGTAGCGGATCGTCCGGTGCAAATCGAATTGCCATCCAGCGTGATTCTGACAGTGACGGATGCGCCTGATGGAGTTCGGGGCGACTCAGCTAACAACGTGCAAAAAGCGGTCACGATGGAAACGGGCATCACGGTTCAAGCGCCGTTGTTCATCAAGACCGGCGAGAAGATCAAAGTCGATACGCGCACCGGAAAATACATGGAACGCGCCTGAGAAAATTTCGATTTGCGAATTTCGATTGTCGAATGAAAAAGCCCGCAGCAATGCGGGCTTAATTTTTTCGTATCACACGGAGAGAAAACGCAAAATCGCCCGCGACTTCCCGGCAGACGCGGTTGACCACTGTCTCATCAAAAAATTCTCCACCGTGAAAAAAACAGAATTGAAATCAACAGCATGAGCGGAATCAGTATGGGCAAAGCATTTTTGAACAGATAGGTGAAGAAACTTGGCGTCTTCACCTTCGCTTGTTCCGCGATGGATTTCACCATGAAGTTCGGCCCGTTGCCGATGTAGGTCAGTGCGCCAAAGAACACCGCCCCCAATGAAATGGCGATTAGTTCGTGGTCGTGGTTGGCAACGAGTTGGCGGACGTGTTCGGGATTATTGAGGCTGAGATTGTGC
>JBKJOA010000415.1:0-3492 GCA_046593365.1 Limisphaerales bacterium | reverse complement strand
GGTCAACGTCGCTATCTTCATCGGGCGTGCCCCAGGCGTGTGAGCCGAAAAGATAAATTTCCTCCGGCTGAAATTCTTTTTTCAACCGTTCAACCGCTTCTTCCAAAATGCCGGGTTGAATTGTTTTCACGGCGTCAAGACTAGCAGCAGTGCGGCGGCTTTGAAAGCCAGAGTTTCGCGCGGCAGGCGAGACGCCCGCGCTACCTTTCACGGCCAGTAACCACGACCGTTTTATTCCGTAAGCATCCAGCGCATCGTCATTGCTCACGAGCGGCAGATTCTCCGCCAAACATTGCGCGACCAGCATCCGGTCAAAGGGATCGCGATGGTGAAGGGGAAGCTGCGCGAGTTGCGCCGTGTGTCCGACCGTCAATCCCAGCACTTCAAAACCGCCGCGTTGAAGCTGTTCCGGGATGAGTTGCCCGAACGGTTTTGCCAGCGGTAGTTTGCCGATGCTGTTTTTGATGGCGATTTCCCAAAGGCTGCCAATGCTCGCCAGCTTGTCATTCGCCTCATCCTCAATCAACGCGCGAGCATTACTACTCAACGCGGCGTCCCCGCTGATGAACCAAAGGAAAGCGTGGGTGTCGAGCAGGAGTTTCACTCCATGTAAGGTTTGAAGTCTGCCAGCGGCTCGTCAAATTCCGGGCCGATGGTAATCAGTCCCTTGGCGCTGCCCGAACTGGGGCTTGGGCGGCGGGGTGGAGGACTTGCCGTTGGCGGCGAGTATTTCGGCCAGTCGAAGCAATGCGTCCTGCGCCTGTTCCGGCAGGGTCTGCGCTTTCTCAAAAATCTTTTGTGCCGTGCTCACGGGAACAGATTAACGCTTTTGCCCATTCAATTCAAGCCGACTTAATATGCGCTGCTGTTCACGTCTTCGCGCAAATCTCATTTCCATTTTCGGAAAACTCGCCGTTCTTTTCTTCCATTCCCTTTTTCAACGCCACTTCTTCTGCGATTCCCTGTTCCGCCGCATATTTCCGCACGTCCTCTGTAATCTTCATCGAGTTATCAAAACTTAAACTGTGCTACTACCAACAAAGTAATTGGGAACTCAAGAAGGCAGGAACGGGTTTGCGTCGCTACAAAATTGATTACGGAATTTTCAACAACTCTTCACTCGTCCAGGCTTCCTGGCGTTGGCTGGTTTCGGCGCGGATTTTTCTGACGGTTTCCGGTCGAATCGGTTTGCCGCCGTTTTCCCATTCACGACGAATGTAGGTTAGAATTCCGGCAACCTGTTCATCGGCGAAAATTCCCATGCCCGGCATATCCAGATTGTAAGCCGCACCTTTGACGCTAATCGGCCCATTTAAACCGTGGAGCACAATGCGAACAAGACGCTCATCAGAACCGAGTACCCATTCGGAATCGACGAGCGGCGGCGCGAGGCCATCCATGCCGAGGCCATGCGTTTGATGGCAGGCCGCGCAACTTCCGGCGAACAATTCTTTACCTTTCTCGAACCGCTGCTGTTCGTCCACCGAAAGCGGCGGAATCACTGGCTCTGGGAGCGCACCGGGTTTGCCCGGCCAAGTGAACAACGGAGAAATTTTTTTAACGCGCGGTTGAATTGTTTTGCTGGTGATTTTTTCAAGTGCAATCAACGCTTTCGGTTCAGCGGGTAACTTCACTGGCTTCTTCGACGTGACCGAACTCGTTGAAAAAATTCCATCGAGCAGAAGTTGCTGGCGGCTTGCAGGTTTCGCCACCGCGGTCAATTCGAGCAATCGTTGGACGCGCTCGTTTCTCCGTTCCATCACAACACAAGCAGCTAATCCACTTAGCACGCGAGCAAATGTGTTTGAGTTTTTGAAGAAAGAATCATCGACCAACGTTTCCAACATTTCCAACTCGCGTCCGCGCACTCCGCTCAGAACGGCATCGGCCAAAAATGTGTTTGTCGCGGCTGATTTCGTCAGGTTCGCCAAAACGATGTCGGCAGTTTTGTCGTTTGCTTCGCCGAGGGTGAGCGCGAGTTGAAGTTGAACGTCGGGTGAGGAATCACCAGCCAGCGCGAGGAGCTTCTCCACGATTTCGCTTTTATCTTCGGAATTAAAAAGCGATTCGGAAACGCGAATGGCAGCGGCACGCACTTTTGGATTTTTATCGCTTAACGCGGTTGCGATGGTTGGAACATCCACTTGCCCCAAGCCTTCCAAAGTCCAGAGCGCGTGGATTTTTCCTGACTCGTGTTCGATGAACACCGGTTTGTAATCGGCTTTGCGTGCGGCCGTATCCGAGGCCGGTTGCAAACCGGCGCTCCGCTCAATCATAATTTTTTTTATTTCGGGAACGACGGACATATCACGCTTCTCAACAAGCAGCCGTTGTGCGGTGCTACGATACCAACCGTTTGAATGTGAGAGATGCGCAACCCATTGCGTGGGAGTTTCCTTGGAAAATTGCGGCGGGCTGCTGACGACTTTCTTTCCATCGGGAACGATCCGATAAATGCGACCGAGGTGCAGCGGTTTGTCGAGACCGCGCTCCTCGCTCTGTTTGCGCAGATAACTCGTCAGCGAAATCCGGTGCTGCAAAACACCGCGATACAAATCGATGATGTAGAGCGCGCCGTCCGGTCCACTGGTCAAACTGACCGGGCGAAAACGTTCGTCGGTCGAGGTGAGAAATTCCTTTTTGTCGTAGGCATTTCGCGCGGCCAGCGTGCCGTTGGTTTCCCACATCAAATTTCGTCGCACAAAATTTCCAGCCGGTTCGCAGACAAATGTGTTTCCGTAAAAATCTTTTGGCAACAAATCGCCTCGATAAATAAACGGTGAACAGGCCGCCGTGAATTCTTTCAGTTTTCCATCACGCAACATCTCGGGCCGATAGCCACGGTTAATTCCCGGATTCACACGTGCAGGCCAGACGAGTTGGTTGACAGGGATTTTCACATTCACACCGGCAGGCCGCGAGAAGTAGGGGTTCCGATATAAATAGTGCGAAGGAATCAGGTCGCCGCGCAATTGATCGCTGTTTGAGTTGTAAAAAAGACGTCCGGAATCATCGTCGCTCAATCCATATTGGCCGCGAAAAACTGTCATTCCTTTTTTCCATTCGCCTTTCACGTAACGAAACCGCGTCACGTAAGCAGCGTTGTAAATCCAATTATCCAAACTCCACAACAGACTGTTCGGGGCGCGTTCCGGATTCGCCAGTTCGGGACGCTTTGGATCGACTTGCACGCCGTAATCAGATGCGATTTCGATTTTCTCATCCGCAACATCGTCGCCGTTGGTGTCTCGACCAAACCAAAGTTTCGGCGGTGCTCCAATCAAAGCGCCGTCGGCCACCGGCATCACGGCGCGAGGCATAATCAATCCGTCCATGAATACGGTGCTCTTGTCCATTTTCCCGTCGCCGTCGCTATCGCGCAAAATCACGACCCGGCCAACCGGAGCATCTTCATGGTTGCCGTCGAGGTCGGGCATGTAGCCGCGCATTTCCGCAACCCAAAGTTTTCCATCGTGATCAAATTGTGCCGCC